>NZ_JAMOYY010000090.1:0-1079 GCF_023669475.1 Blautia sp. MB18-30
AATATATTCCTCTATATTGATCAAATGTACAGGTTCTTTCATTGTTAATGTAATCAGATATTCATTATTATTATAATCTGTCTTGATGTTCCATCCATCTTCTTTATTTTCGTCCAACAAACGATGCAGTTTATTCGTTTCATAATAATCCATCATATGTCCATCCCATCTTGTAAACGAAAATTCAACCTCATTCCTCATTTCACTAAGTCCCCTGTCAGCATATTCATAAATGTCCTGTATACTCATTTGATATTTATCAATTACCCATCTATAATTTTCCATGGTATTTCCATACACTGATCTTCCACTTAATGCTAAAATTACAACAAAAAGCTGTTCCATCGTCCATTTGTCTACAGAACAGTTGAATACATCCCTGATTGATGAATATCTATGTCTCCACAATGTTACAGGAACTACATTATAATAAACCCATATTAAATACGATTTAAAATTAGAATCTCTGCCAGAAACATGATATCTGTAGTATTCGCGCAAACTGGTAATAAATATTTTTGTATAAAAGAATTCATATATTTTACGGTTAAACGTGCGCGTATATCCACCGCTGACTGCAATAATTCTCAAAAGCTGCATTTCAATGGTTGAATACCCTCTGATATTCTTGGAACGTTGAATAAAAACACCTGCTTTTTTTATCAGCTTTTTTATAGAACGAGGAGATTTTAAATTCCAATCCCGAACTCTTCCAATCTTATATTTAATAAATTCGAATGAAATCACATTATAAGTATTTTCTCTGGCGAAGTAACTCTTATCTTCTATATCTGACAGAATATAAAACTTCTCCTTTTCCACATCTGTTGGAAACTGATACGGTGGAAACCGCATAAAAGTATCCATGATTTGACTAATATTATTTGTCTGAAATTTAGGTGCACACATTTTCTGAATCAGAAGACATACGATTCCAAATGATATCACAGTCGCTATCCCAGAATATTCCTCTCCGATGATCAACTTAAACCTATAGGAAATCAAAACTTCAGCCAGAATATAAAGCCATGTTTTATATATAAAACAAAACTGATATATATAATCCAGCAGTTTAAAAC
>NZ_JAMOYY010000092.1:0-865 GCF_023669475.1 Blautia sp. MB18-30
AAGCTTTTCGCAGCTTATCACGTCTTTCATCGGCTCTTAGTGCCAAGGCATCCGCCCTGTGCCCTTATTGCTTGACCTTTCGCTTCATCACCCTAGCGTAGGTGATGCGGTTTCTTGATTCTCGTGTCTTCCGATACTCTCATATCTTCCGACATGTGTTTGATTACTCTGTTCAATAACAGATAAATCGATGTCTTCCTATCTTTGCGTTTGCATTAATTTCTTAATACTTTGCGTTTAAGGATATTTGATTAACTTAATCAAATTTCATGTATGCAGTTTTCAAGGTACAATGTATTGGGCTTTATTACTTAAAACCCAATGGGCTTAAGTGGACCTTTGCCCTATTGCTCATGATTATGAACTTTTCGGGGTTCTGGTTCATTTAAACCAGTGGGCTTAAGTGGACTCGAACCACCGACCTCACGCTTATCAGGCGTGCGCTCTAACCAGCTGAGCTATAAGCCCATCTTGAAATCTTTCGATTTCAGTGGAGATGAAGAGATTCGAACTCTCGACCCCCTGCTTGCAAGGCAGGTGCTCTCCCAACTGAGCTACATCCCCATTTGATCTGGCAGCCACCTGCTCTCCCACACCGTCTCCAGTGCAGTACCATCGGCCGCTTAGGTCTTAACCGTCGTGTTCGGGATGGGAACGGGTGTGTCCCCTAAGCGCATCGCTACCAGAAATATCATCATTCAGTTGCCTTGATAACTCAACAGTAAAACACATCTTGTTTCTCTACTTT
Organism: Blautia sp. MB18-30; assembly: GCF_023669475.1. NCBI lineage: Bacteria > Bacillati > Bacillota > Clostridia > Lachnospirales > Lachnospiraceae > Blautia > Blautia sp. MB18-30. Next base: position 749 of record NZ_JAMOYY010000092.1, read on the forward strand.
TTCCTTAGAAAGGAGGTGATCCAGCCGCACCTTCCGATACGGCTACCTTGTTACGACTTCACCCCAGTCATCGGTCCCGCCTTCGGCAGCTCCTTCCTTGCGGTTAGGTCACTGACT
>NZ_JAMOYY010000094.1:0-791 GCF_023669475.1 Blautia sp. MB18-30
AAGCTTTTCGCAGCTTATCACGTCTTTCATCGGCTCTTAGTGCCAAGGCATCCGCCCTGTGCCCTTATTGCTTGACCTTTCGCTTCATCACCCTAGCGTAGGTGATGCGGTCTCTTGATTCTCGTGTTACTACAGTAAGTGCTTTCTTCTCACGAAGTTTACACTCACGTTCGTAACGTATGTGTTTGATTACTCTGTTCATAACAGATAAATCGATGTCTTCCTATCTTTGCGTTTGCATTAATTTCTTAACACTTTGCGTTTAAGGATATTTGATTAACTTAATCAAATCTCATGTATGCAGTTTTCAAGGTACAATGCTGACTGATGTTTTATCAGCCATCAGAACTCACAAACTGTTTTTGTAAACTCTGATCACTGGTAAAAACCAGCTATTATAACAGTCCTTCCCGACTGATTTAGGGTTAGCACCGGACTTATCGAAAATCTTCTGGCTCCACTCTGTTTCCAACAGAGCTCACTTTCCAGTGCCCGTTCTATTTTTATCAGGCAGCTTCGCCTGTTTCTTTCTTTTTGATCTGGCGCCCACCTGCTCTCCCACACCGTCTCCAGTGCAGTACCATCGGCCGATTGGGTCTTAACCGTCGTGTTCGGGATGGGAACGGGTGTGTCCCCCAACCGCATCGGCACCAGAAATATCATTATTCAGTTGCCTTGATAACTCAACAGTAAAACACATCTTGTTTCTCTACTTTTTCCTTAGAAAGGAGGTGATCCAGCCGCACCTTCCGATACGGCTACCTTGTTACGACTTCACCCCAGTCATCGGT
>NZ_JAMOYY010000095.1:0-769 GCF_023669475.1 Blautia sp. MB18-30
ATATTGGCGGTATTAAAAAAATATGGTAAAATAATATATCATATGTTGTCAAAATTTAGGAGGCGAAGTAATGCCGTCAATAAGTAAATCAATCATAGTTAATGTAGAGGCAAAATATATAGAACAATATTTGAATAAAAAAGGATTTATTCGTTCAGAGGAAGAGGCAGGGCAAGAGTTAAAGTATTGGATAGATAATTTGCTTAGTGCTGGGAAAATAAATATTGAGGATTTTGAAGAGTTTTTATTCGAAGAATTGTTTTGGGGAAAAAGAAAAACGATTCATATATATAAACTTGATAAAGTGAAAGGATATAAATATCCAGAGGACTGGGAAAATGCATTAAATGAATATTACAATATAAATTCAATAAATTTTTGTGATATATTAGGGAGAATTCCAAATACAACTGAACCGAGGAAAATAGTAGCTGTACAATCAGAAGAAAATCAAAAAGGTGAGTTGACTAGAATCAGATTGCTTTTTGCATGTTTTATACAGTTAAACGGAGAAAGAGGATATAAAGACTCGGTTGCATATATCCCGGTTGAATTAGATTTTGAAAGAAAAATTATGTTAGTCAAAGCATGGACAAGACAACATATTGCACATGAAGAACATAAAGCAGAAAATCTTCTAATTCATATAAAAAAACTAATGTGTATAGAGTTTAAAGTTGAAGTAAAAAACTTTATGTCCAAGCATAAAAAAGCCCTTTTTCTTATGAGTAAAAATCTTATAGATGAAGCATATTCACATGTTCCAGCG
>NZ_JAMOYY010000096.1:0-735 GCF_023669475.1 Blautia sp. MB18-30
CTTTTATATATACTTAATACAGAACAAGCAAATAAAAGAAAAACAAACATCTATCGACTTTTTCAAAATTCCTGAACCTTTTAAAACGATTTTTGTCGACTTCTTTTATAACAAATTTTTTTCAAATGATAAAATTTGGAGTTTTTTGGACACATCTAGTTTTTCTAGAAGTGATTTTCACAATAATTTTAAAAATGAAAACAGACTATTTGTCTGTCCATACTGTGACATCGACACAACCTTGAATATAGGGAATAATCAGATAGAACATTTTTGGCCTAAAAGCCAGTTTCCTTTTCTTGCAATGAATGCTCTAAATTTAATTTCAAGTTGTCATTCCTGCAATATGCCTTTTGAGGGTAAAGGAACTTCAGTTAGGACTCCCATATCAACGCCCTATACTAAACAAATTGGTAATTATGTTAAATTTATTATGAATATTTCAAAAGAACAAATTGATATTTCCACTAATTTACAAGATATAAGCAATTATGTGTATTTACTCAACCTAAAGAACCGCTATGCCAATCCTCAAATATATAATTATCTCCTTAACTTAGGAAATTCGTTATATAGCGACATAATTCAGTATGAAAATAATTTAGGAAAAAAATTAACAGATTCTGAGCTAAATAATTATATCACAACAGCCAAAAAACATGACAAAAAACACATACCTCTTTATTTTGCGTTGATGAGCATCTATAATAACTACGATAACTATATATTGTATTT
>NZ_JAMOYY010000097.1:0-724 GCF_023669475.1 Blautia sp. MB18-30
TTCTCACGGTTTTGATATACATTTTCCTTCCATTTACATTCAATAATTAGCAACTTTTTGCCTATTTTATCATACATTGCAACATCAATATCACTATTAAGGGGCTTTCCCTTAAATGTCTCATTAGGTACTGAATAAACATAATTTGTATTATAAAGAATATTCGAATATTTATTCACATGATTAACAATATAATCAATTATTGACTGAGAAACCGTCTCATCCTTATTCTCGAAACGTATTCCTTTGTAGTAATGTCCATTTACTATCGAGAATTGAAAATCATTCAATACTATGGAGCTTGGTATCCAGATAATTTTATTCTTAAATTTTAACAGGGGAAATTCAGTAAAATTTCCACTTGTCACGTTAACATCCATCGAAAAATAATCTATATAACTCATTACAGAATCTCTCGAGATTCCTATTTGCCTCCCTAATGCTAATATTTTGACGAGATCATACTGACATACATATTCCAATTCACCCACCATAGTCGACGAAGCCAACATATACTTCTGCATACAAAGCCTACTCAGATAATAAAGCAATGCCAAAAATGTGGCCAACTCATCTTTGCTCCCAATAATCACTTTATTCGTATTATCATCTAAGCTTCTAAGTGAAGACGACGATATCTTATTTAAGTCTGACATTACACGTTTCTTACACAACTCGAAATATTTAGTATCAATAACATTTGCCATTCTATTTAGTATATTAT
>NZ_JAMOYY010000098.1:0-705 GCF_023669475.1 Blautia sp. MB18-30
GAAAATTATCCGAGTATTTTTGAAAAATATATTAATATTATGGTGGTAATTGGCATTATATCAATTGTGATTTGGCTAATGGGATCCGTTTTTCATGTAATCAGCCCTAATATGGCAATATCGACAACTTGGACATCGACAGGAAAACCGATAACTGTTCCGGGGTATTGGGGAATCCAGTTTGAACGACAAATATCAGATATTTTTTCATTTTTAGGAGTTTCTGTGAGAAATTCATCTTTTTTTGCAGAAGCACCTATGGCATCATTTAATTTTTCAATAGCACTTCTATTGGAGTTATTAGTTATTGAGAGAAAAAAACATAAATATAAAATAATTACTTTGATATTAGCAATTCTCACAACGTTTGCTTCGACAGGATATTTAATCGTGATTGGTATTTTGGGATATGGATATTTTAAATATAAACCTAAGAAAATGGGAATGAAAATTATAAAAATATTCATTATTCCAATTGTTGTAGGGGTATTTGGCATTTTTATAATTATTCTTGTATTACAAAAGCTTGGAACATCATCTGGAAATATAAGGGTTGAAGACTTTGTTATTGGATATAATATTTGGAGAAAATATGCAATTTGGGGTTGCGGTTATGAAAACAATGATTTAATTAAAACGTATTTTAGTATTAGTCGAACTAATATGGGATTTAGTAATTCTTTAACACAAATTCTTGTTCAATGT
>NZ_JAMOYY010000099.1:0-646 GCF_023669475.1 Blautia sp. MB18-30
GGGCAAAGCTAAAACAGGCTATCCCCGCGTGTCCCGCGGTTTTGTTTTTTATGTTTATCCGGTTACGGATTTTTTTCTTGTGCCGTCAGGCACATTCTTTATAGATTCTTTTTCCTTCTTCACGGATATTGACTGCTGCATTCACATCCCGGTCCATCCTATTTCCACATCCACAAACATACATTCTATCCGACAATGCCAATTCCTTTTTCTTATGTCCGCATACACTGCAGATCTTGCTGGATGCAAAATAACGGTCTACTTTTATAAGATGTTTTCCGCATTCTTCCAGCTTGTATCCCAGCATGAACAGAAACTGCCCGTAACCGTTATCCTGCACACCTTTCCCAAGGTGCAGTCCTCCGGACATTCCCTTCAGATTCAGATCTTCCACACATACTGCATCATATCTTTCCGCAAGCTCCCTACTGAGCTTATGCTGGAAATCTTTTCTCTGGTTCTTTATCTTTTCATGACATAAAGCTACCCTTTTTTTCTGTTTCTGATAGTTCCGGCTTCCTTTTTCACAGTGGGAGAGCTTTCTCTGTTCTCTTGCAAGTTTTTTCTCTGCTTTTCTGTAAAACATAGGGTACCCGGCTCTTTCTCCTGTAGAAAATACACACATTCCCTGCATGGCAAAATCGAT
>NZ_JAMOYY010000009.1:0-120776 GCF_023669475.1 Blautia sp. MB18-30
GGCATACGGGAACAGTATAAATATAGCTTGTGGACACTGTGTAAGACATTGCAGTACCGTAAGGTGTTTGCCAATGCAGTAGTGGGAGAAGCAAGAATCCCCCTGCTTTAGCTGTGGGGAGTGTCAAGACGGGTCAGGAATACGAATGTATAAACATCGAAGTCGTATGGCTGTTTTGTATGAGAAAAAACATGACATCATAAAAATAAAATGTACGGACCGTAAGTCCAGATATAAAAATATTTACAGAGAAATGAGAGAAGAACTGAAGCGGGTGATCGGAAGACGTGATATAGATCTGTAGACTGTATGCAAAGGGAATGTGAAAAAGGTATGTTGATCAAAGTGATAGAACCAATTGTATATCTGGTAATTATTATTAATCTGGTGATCGCTATTTCTTATAAAAGAAAATCAAAAAAGACACCAGTTAAGGTTGTCGCACCAATTGTTATATTAGGAATCGGACTCTTTGTTTGCGATACAGTGTATACTCACCGAAGTTTCAGTTCTGTGGAGAAAGCCGTGGAAGCATATGGTGATAATGCTGAGATCATCCGTATTCTGCAGGGAGAAAATTCTACATATGTTATCATGGATAACGAAGGAACAGTAGAGGGGAAGATTTTTCCGGAAAGTTCTGGGAAATGGAAATTGCCGGATTCTATATTTTATGGTACAGGCAGAGAGTATCAAGATGTAAAGATAAATATCGATATGTCAACGATAGAAATCAATGGGGAATGGTATGTACTGGTAGCACCGAATGATGATAATTATGTAATAGCCGATGTGAAGGATTCTGTAGGAACAGAATTTCTGGAAGCAGAAAATAACAAAAATGAAAAGATATGTTATGGATACATGGAACACAAACCGAAAGATTACTGGATTTCTGTAAATGGAGAGAAGATATCACTTGATTAAAAGAATATGTATTGGAAAAGAAAGAGACAATTATACAGAGAAATGATCGACATGTTGAGCAAATCAATTTATTTATGCGTATATGCCCTGGTATTTGGAGGATTACTGAAATCTTTTTATTTCTATTTGGCGCCGGTCGGTGTAATGGAAATTTTGGCGGTTCTGGTAAGCCTGATGATCTCAAATATTCTATTTATTCCTACGGTTATTATACCGTCAAGATGGAAAACCCCTTATAATGTGCCGGATAGTTATAACTGTCAGAATCCATTTTATGTACACGGTATGTTAAATGACAAAAAGGAATCGAAATATGCTCTTCCTATCAGGAAAAACGGAAAGTTAAAAAGTTTTTTGTTTTTGCGAAAAATAATGATTCTGTGGCTGGGAGTGTATTTTACATATCTGGGGATGCAGTATGTAAATCCAGGTATAAATAGTACAGTGATAGAAATCCTTCTGAATATCTCGCTGGCTTTTATGATCATGGCAAGATCATGCATGTGGATATTTTATGTGAAATTTTATAAAAAGAATTATAAATACCCAACAGATAAAGAAGGAAATTGGGCGCCATTCAGTTTTCTGTGCCAGAATATCAATATGTATTATGAAAATCCGGTGTGTTACAGGGATTTACAGATACATTCTGATGTAATGGAAAAAGATTTTGGAATTTATCAATATATAAATACGTATAAAGCTCCTCGAAATGGAAAAACTTTTTTCTACAGATATGACAAAACAGATGAGATACATATTTTGGCATATGTAAAAACAGATTTGTTTCAGGAAGCGGATATCGGAAAATTAAATAAAGCTTTTGTAGAATTTTGGAAACAGTATATTACAACGAAAGAGGAAAAAAAGGAAATATATTTTTCCTTTGTGCTGGAAGTAGAAGATGATAATCGTGTTCTGAAGAGCATTGTACGGAATAATTCAGGGATAATGATGTATAAAAGACGATACCGTCTTGGAGCGGTATATAACCGTTATTATAATCGCTTGGAAATCCTTCCGTTATATAGATATTCGAGATGTAAAAAACAATATGAGAAAATGAAAAAAGATCTGTTGGATTGTCTGGGAATATCGGATGTTGTACAGGCCTGATGACTAGGGGGGATCATAATAAACCGAAAAAGAAAAAATAATATACTTGGAAAAATTTTGTTATTTTGTATTTTATTTTTGTCATATCGTTGGATTTTTGAAGATGATAGATTCACATTTGGAGTAGCCGGTTTGGGATATTTGGCATTGACTGGATGGGTATTCAGATTTGGCGGAACACCGGATCAGGATATTTCTTCGGAAAGTGTAGATGAAAATCCTTTATATGTTTATGGGATGATGAGAAAAAATCGAAAATGACTTTCCGGAATCAGAGGGTGTTTTCTGTTTCAAATGTTGCTTTTGACAGATGTTTTTTTTGCAGCAGTATATTCCTGTTGGAAATGTTGGACGAATAGCAGTGGGAATGATGCGATTGAAAAAGCGTTATTATCACTGCATATTTTAATGACAGCGGGGTATGTTCAATTTTTGAAGCATAGTGCTAGGATTCATGCAAGAAGCTACATGTATATAGAGAATAAAAAAGGAATCTGGATGCCATTCAGTTTTATTTGTTGCAAATATGAGAGGTTAATAGATATCAAAATAACTTTTCCAGAAGAGGTCGAAGAACGAAACGTTGTATTTGAAAAAGGGCTTTTACATAACCAGTATCAAAAAAAGTCAGAATATGAACTGGATGAAAAAGGAAAAGTAAGTTTTTTCAAGAAAAATAGAAATAATCAGGTGAATATCTGGGCGCTTATAGATATTACAGATATGGATAGAAATGATGTTTTGTTGTTAAATGATAAATTTGCAGAGTTCTGGATCAATGAGATGACCAGAGAAGAAAAAAAGAAGGATATTCGTTTTACATTTGTGATCCAGGTAGATGAAATAAATGATTACCTGCAGGAAACTTTTTATGAAAGCGGGGGAATCTTTATGGATAAGCACAGAAGCCGGCTGCCTGTATTATATGTACGCAAACACGATATCCTGAAAGTAAAATGGGCTGATGATGATTCAAAATATATAAGTATCAATAAGGAAATGAGAAAAGAGTTAAAGAAAATATATGATGATTCGGAGATAGAATCCATTAATAGCTGAAGAAAGGAATCATATGGCGAATCTGATATCCTTAGAAGTCCATTACCTTTAGGTGATGGGTAGTTCACTCGGCCACAACCGAGTCAGTCATGACCGAATAAAAAATATGTACATATCTACTCCTTAAACCTGCAAAGTGCCTTCTGCTGTGCTCCATAAATGGAGTGATTTCCATTGACCAGATAAGCGAGGATGCATACCAGGATAAGGGGGATGGTGTTTCGGGTGCCGAAGACTTCCAGGCCGATGAGGATCGGGGCGATGAGGGTGTTGGTGGCGCTGCCGAATACTGCGGCGTAGCCGAGGGCTCCGCAGATCATGGGAGGGATCCCTAGGATGGAACCTAGGACGACTCCGAGGGAAGCGCCGATGGAGAACAGTGGCGTTACTTCGCCGCCCTGAAAACCGATGGCAAGTGTAAATACAGTAAACAGAAGCTTCAGAATCCAGTCATATCCGTAAATCGTTTCTCCGGCAAAGGAAGCGGAGATGAGATTGGTTCCAAGACCTGTGTAGCGTCCGCCGTGGATCACAAACAGCAGAGCTGCCAGTGGAATGGCCATGACACCGATGCGGATCAGCGGATTTGAGATTTTTTTCCCGAATAATTTCTTTGCTTTCTGAAGAAGTACGGAAAAGCATCGTCCTGCTAGACCAAAGGCAAGTCCGAGAGCAATGAGAGAGATCATGCTTCGGAGATCGGTTACAGTCCAGGTGTCTTGGATATCCACAGAAAATTTTTCCAGTCCCAGGAAATGAGAGGTGAAGGAGGCTGTATATGCGGCGATAAGTGCCGGCAGCAGCGCATCGTACTCAAGATATCCGGCAACGATCACCTCCATGGCAAAAAATACAGCGGCTAATGGTGTCTGGAACAGACCGCCAAAACCGGCAGCCATACCGGTGATCAGCATGACAGGCTTATTTTCCCGGATATGCAGCCTGCGTCCGGCCTCGTGGGAGAGTGTAGCACCGATCTGCACGGCAACACCTTCACGGCCGGCACTTCCTCCGAAGAGATGAGTGATCCAGGTGCCGAGCATTACCAGAGGGACAAGGGCCAGAGGAATCTGGTCTCTTTTTTTCTGCCCGGTTTCGAAGATCAGGGACATGCCCTTTAAGCTTAAGGTGCTGAAATGATGATACATCCATAAAATAAGAAGTCCGGCCAGAGGCAGGAAGGGCAGCAGGCAGCGCCAGTGTGCAGTGCGAAAAGCAGAGATCGCCAGCAGGCCCCGGCCGAAGATAGTATCTACGATCCCGACGCAGATTCCCACGACCACTGCAAGGACAGCATATTTCAGCTGCAGGATCTGATGTTCTTTTTGGATAGTTTCTTTTGTCATAGTAACTCCTTTCAATCTCCCCGTTTTGAAAAATCCATCAAAAAAAGCTGGTAACCCCGTGCATTGCACAGAAGTCATCAGCTCATTGGCGGTTTCGATAAAGATCGGGGGAGAACTTCATTCCCTTTCTGCCTGAGAGTATAGCATCCGAGGCTGATATCGTCAATAGTCAGACGGAAATCCGGAGTATCTTATTTGTTACAGGTGTGCTATGATTAAACAAATCGGCAGGTTACGGTTGAAGCAGTAAAGCGTAATATGCTGCGACTAAGACTTGCACATATGAGAATGTAAAAATAACGGAGGAGACACCATGGAAGAACCAAGAATTGACAAAACAGTCTATACAGGAAGACCGGAGAACACCGAGGGCCGTCTGGAGAAGGAAATCGCAGTGTACGATTTTCTGGATAGTTTTGGGATTGAATATAAAAGAGCAGATCATGAAGCACTGATGACCATGGAGGCCTGCGAGGCAGTGGATCAGCTTCTGGGGGCGCAGATATGCAAAAATCTTTTTCTCTGCAACCGACAGAAAACGGATTTCTATCTGCTGCTGATGCCGGGAGAGAAGCCGTTTAAAACAAAATTTCTGTCCAAACAGATCGGAACAGCCAGACTTTCCTTTGCAGACGGAGAGCAGATGGAGGAATATCTGAACATTACCCCAGGGTCCTTAAGTCTGATGGGACTGATCTTTGATAAAGAAAAGAAGGTACACCTGGTGATCGATAAAGAAGTCCTGGATGAAGAATATTTCGGATGCCATCCGTGTATCAATACTTCCACTCTGTTGATGAAGACCGGTGATGTAAAAGAAAAAATCCTGCCGGCGCTGGGCCACGAATATCAGGTGGTCGAGCTGCCGACAGAATAGAAAATCAACGTATGGGTGTAAAGTCCTTTTTGTTGGACTCTGCTATGATGTAATGGGGGCGCTGCTTGACCTCCATATAGGTTTTGGCTATGTATTGTCCCATGATACCCAGGCAGAAAAGCTGCAGGCCGCCGATGAAGATGATGACACAGATGGTGGAAGCCCAGCCTGGGACCGGATCATCGAAGATCAGCTTTCGGACGATGATGGCTACCAGGACCAGAAAGGAAAAACCGGTCATGGTCGTTCCGAACCAGGAGGCGATGGTCAGCGGTACCTGAGAAAAATTGATGATGCCGCTGACGGCGTATTTAAACAGCTTCCAGAAGTTCCATTTGGTCTCACCGGCTACGCGTTCGATATTTTTGTAGGGGAGCCAGCAGGTGCGGAAACCGATCCAGCCGAAGATTCCCTTGGAGAAGCGGTTGTACTCACTCATGGAGACGATGGCATCCACCATACTGCGCTTCATCAGACGGAAGTCTCTGGCGCCGTCCACAATATCTGCATCCGAGATCTTATTGATCAGCTGATAAAATTTCCGGGCAAAAAAGCTCCGGATAGGTGGCTCTCCGTCACGGCTGACACGTCTGGTGGCAACGCTGTCATATTCTCCGGATTCCAGCTTCTCCAGCATTTCCGGGAGAAGGGACGGCGGATCCTGAAGATCAGCGTCCATTACTGCTACATAATCGCCGCCGGCATTGCAGAAGCCTGCATACATGGCAGCTTCCTTTCCGAAGTTTCTGGAAAAAGAAAGATAGATCACATGAGGATCCTTTTCGGAAAGCTCTTTTAAAATCTCAAGGGTTCTGTCTCTGGAACCGTCATTCACAAAGATCAGCTCATAATCACAGTTCATTTGCCTGAGGACAGAAGTGGCTTCCGGGTAAAAAAGCGGAAGGGATTCTTCCTCATTGAAGCATGGTATAATTAAAGAAATCATTTTTGCCTCGTTTTCCAGATCATAAAAAATGATCATTTTGGCGGATATCTGTAGTCCGCCCTGGTTTCAGGTTGCTTTTGGATGGGTACTATCATATCATATTTGTCCGGAATCGGCTATAAAACAGGGGATTTTTTTTCTTGCACCGCTGTTTTTTTGTGATAAACTGTAAAAAAAGACAAACAAGAGGTGTGATATGCTGGAAAAATTTAACAGCTTTATAGAGAAATGGATGGCTTTTGTGACGCCGGCCTGTCTGCTTACAGGGGTGCTGTTTCCGGATATTGCGAAGCATGGCGTGCCCTATGTGACGTATGCTTTTGCATTTATGACCTTTATCGGTGCGCTGAAATCCAGGTTCCGTGATGTAGCAGATGTGTTTAAGCGGCCGCTTCCGCTGATCCTGATGTTGCTGATCCTTCATGTGCTGGGACCGGTGGCCGCCTGCGGTCTGGGACATCTTCTGTTCCCGGGCAATATGAATTATATCACAGGAATGGTGCTGGAATTTTCCGTACCTGCAGCGGTGATTAGTCTGATGTGGGTATCCATTTATAATGGAAACAGTCCGCTGTCACTTTCGCTGGTTGTGATCGATACAATCCTGGCTCCCTTTCTGATCCCGGCAGTATTGAAGCTCCTGGTGGGCTCCAGCGTAAAAATGGATACTGTGGGAATGATGAAGGAGCTGGTTTTCATGATCGCTCTGCCGGCAGTCCTTGCCATGTGCCTTAATGAAGTCAGCCATGGAAAGGTTATGGAGACCTGGCCGAAAAAGCTGGCACCTTTTTCAAAAATGTGCCTGATCTTTGTGGTAACCTCCAATTCTTCCAAGGTTTCTCCTTATATGAAGCATCTTAACGGAGAACGGCTGGAGGTAGCAGCAGCGATCCTGGTCCTGGCAGCAGGGGGATATGCCATCGGCTGGATCATTGCCATTCTTACAAGACAGAACAAAGAGGCAACGGTTTCCATGATCTATGGTTCCGGAATGCGGAACATCAGCGCCGGTGCGGTGATCGCGGGAGCGTATTTTCCGGCGGAAACATTATTTCCGGTTATGATCGGAACGTTATTTCAGCAGATCCTGGCGGCTTTTTATGGAAGTATGATGCGCCGGGTCCAGACCGGACAGCAGGAAAGGGAGAAGGAGCATGGAGTTTCAGCATGAATTGATCATTCCCAATGAAGGATTTCCTTTTAAGCTTTTTCTTTTTGAAGGAAGAAACGGAAATTATGTACGGGAAAAACACTGGCATACTTCGATCGAGATCTTTGCGGTGATGGAGGGGAGCCTTTATTTTTATATCGATGAGAACGAGTATCCTCTGAAGGCAGGGGAGTTTCTGATCATTAATTCCAATGAAGTACATTCTATTCAGGCGCCAGTACGTAATGAGACCATCGTACTGCAGATCCCGCTGAAGCAGTTTTCGGATTATTTTACCGCTCAGAGGTTCATCCGTTTTCGGAGCAGAAACGAAGAGTCTGAGGAAACAGACAGGCGGATGGTTTCTCTGATCCGGGAGATGTACCGGGTGTACGTATCCGGGGAAACGGGGTACGAATTCCGTATCAGGGCAGTGTTCTATGAAGTCCTTTATCTTATGGTTTCCGCATACAGGGAAACAGAGGTGGAGGAGAATGCGCTGAAGATCAGCCGCAGATTGGATGCTTTGTCAAAAATAACCACTTATATGCGGGAGCATTACAAGGAGGATCTCAGGCTTTCCGGACTTGCAGCCATGTTCGGATATTCCGATGCATATCTGTCAAGAATGTTCCGGAAATATGCGAAGGTCAATTTTAAGACATATTTACAGGATATCCGCATGGCATACGCCTATAAGGAGCTTTTGCATACAGATCATACCATCAGCTCTATCGCACTTGACAACGGGTTTGCAAGCAGCAGGGCTTTTTCCAGGGAATTTGTAAAGCGTTACGGGATCCTGCCGGGAAGAGTGGAGCGTCAGAATCATAAAAATGTCAAAAAAGTGCTATGAATGAGTCAAGAAAAGCGGCGAAAAGCATACCATGATGTGGTATGCTTTTTTCAGTTCAAAACGAAGATACAGAGAAGCTGTGAAACAGTAATTTTGTAAGGAGGGTTAAATCGTGAAAATTCAGAAAGTAACAGATCCGGCTTTCCGCAGATACGGAAAGGTTCTGGAGGGATACAATTTCGGTCCGCTTCTGAAGGAGATGAAGCATACACCGGTTCCGGAGGATGTGGTATATGTTCCGTCAGCAGAGGAGCTGGAAGCTCTCGATGTGGAAAAAGAGCTGAAAAACAGAGCGTTTGGTGGATTACCTGTCCAGATCGGATATTGCAATGGTCACAATAAAAAGCTGAATGCCCTGGAATATCATCGGAATTCCGAGATCAATGTAGCAGTGACAGATCTTGTACTGCTTATCGGACATCAGCAGGATATAGAAGAGGATCTTACATACGATACCTCAAAGGTGGAGGCATTTCTGGTACCGGCAGGAACTGGGATCGAGGTTTATGCCACAACGCTCCACTATGCACCGTGTCATGTGAATGAGAGTGGATTTCAGTGTGTAGTTGTTCTTCCGAGAGGAACCAACACAGAGATTGATTTTCCGATGTCAGGGGACGGAGAGGACGGTCTGATGACAGCCAGAAATAAATGGCTTATCGCTCATGAGGATGCGAAGATCGAAGGCGCATTCAACGGATTGAAGGGTGAAAATATCACACTTGACTGATGTTGGGTGAAGTGAATAGTTACAAACGAACAATAATATCACCGGTGGAAAATCTGCCGGATATAAAAAGGAGAATGAAGATTATGAACAACATGCCAGAAGTTAAGATCGGAATCGTTGCAGTCAGCAGAGATTGTTTTCCGGAAAGCCTTTCCGTAAACAGGAGAAAAGCTCTTGTAGACGCTTACACAAAGAAATACGATGCAAAGGATATCTACGAATGTCCGGTCTGTATCGTAGAGAGTGAGATCCATATGGTCCAGGCTCTGGAGGATATCAAAAAAGCAGGCTGTAACGCACTCTGTGTATATCTTGGAAACTTCGGACCGGAGATTTCTGAGACCCTTCTTGCAAAGCATTTCGAGGGACCGAAGATGTTTATCGCAGCAGCTGAGGAAACACAGGATAATCTCTGCCAGGGACGTGGAGATGCTTACTGCGGTATGCTGAATGCAAGCTACAACCTGCAGCTTCGTAATGTAAAAGCCTATATTCCGGAGTATCCGGTAGGTGATGCAGAGGACTGCGCGGATATGATCCATGAATTCCTTCCTATCGCAAGAGCGATCGAGGGATTGAGCAACCTGAAGATCATCAGCTTCGGACCGCGTCCTACAAACTTCCTTGCCTGCAATGCACCGATCAAACAGCTTTACAACCTTGGCGTTGAGATCGAGGAGAACTCAGAGCTGGATCTTTTCGAGGCATTCAACAAGCATGAAGGTGATGAAAGGATCCCGGCGCTCGTAAAAGAGATGGAAGAAGAGCTTGGTGCGGGAAACAAGAAACCTGAGATCCTTCCGAAGCTTGCACAGTACGAGCTGACTCTGAAGGACTGGGTAAGAGATCACAAAGGATATCGTAAATATGTAACACTGACAGGAAAATGCTGGCCTGCATTCCAGACACAGTTTGGATTTGTTCCATGTTATGTAAACAGTCGTCTGACAGCACAGGGCATTCCGGTATCCTGTGAGGTTGATATCTATGGTACATTAAGTGAGTTTATCGGACAGGTAGTAAGTGATGATATCGTTACACTTCTTGATATCAACAATTCCGTTCCGAAGGATATGTACAAAGAATCTATCGAAGGAAAATTCAACTATACACTTCAGGATACCTTTATGGGATTCCATTGTGGAAACACAGCATCCAGCAAGCTGTCCTTCTGTGAGATGAAATATCAGATGATCATGGCAAGATCCCTTCCGATCGAGGTTACAAACGGAACTCTTGAGGGAGATATCAAGCCTGGCGATATCACCTTCTATCGTCTGCAGAGTACAGCGGACAACAAGCTTCGTGCATATATCGCACACGGCGAGGTTCTTCCGGTTGCAACACGTTCCTTCGGTGCTATCGGTGTATTTGCAATTCCGGAGATGGGACGTTTCTACCGTCACGTGCTGATCGAGGGAGGATTCCCGCATCACGGTGCTGTAGCATTCGGACATCACGGAAAAGCTCTCTTCGAGGTGTTCAAATACATTGGTGTACCGGTTGAAGAGATCGGTTACAATCAGCCGGCAGGCGTGAGATATCCGACAGAGAATCCTTGGAGATAATTAAAACAGGCAGGTAAGATCATCCGTACGTGCTGCCTGATACAAGCAAGTCTCCACTCGCTGCTTATTGCTTTTCGTAACCCCGCAGGGGACTTTCTTGATTTGGTTAAATACGATTCAGAAACCGCGGGCTCTCAGGCGTGCAGGCGCTGCGAACTGAGGGCCGCGGTTTCTGTATTTACAGGAGGAAAAATTACTATGTATTATATTGGCGTTGATCTTGGAACTTCCGCTGTAAAGCTTCTTCTTATGGAAGGATCCGGAAAGATCTGCAACATCGTATCAAAAGAATATCCGCTGTTCTTCCCCCATCCGGGTTGGTCTGAGCAGAATCCTGAGGACTGGTTCGCCCAGAGCATGGAAGGGATCAAAGAGCTCACAGAAGGGATTGACCGCAAAGAAGTAGCAGGAATCGGTTTTGGCGGTCAGATGCACGGTCTTGTAACTCTGGATAAAGATGACAATGTGATCCGTCCGGCGATTCTCTGGAATGACGGCCGTACCGGTGAGGAGACGGAATATCTTAATACGGTTATCGGAAAGGAAAAACTTTCTCAGTATACCGCAAACATTGCATTTGCAGGCTTCACTGCACCAAAGATCCTCTGGATGCAGAAGCATGAGCCTGAGAATTTTAAAAAAGTGGTAAAGATCATGCTTCCGAAGGATTATCTTGCCTATCGCTTAAGCGGATCCTTCTGCACAGATGTATCCGATGCTTCCGGTATGCTTCTTCTGGATGTGAAGAACCGCTGTTGGTCAAAGGAAATGCTTGAGATCTGCCATATCACAGAGGAACAGCTTCCGAAGCTGTATGAGAGCTGGCAGGTAGTCGGAAACCTGAAAGCGGAAGTTGCAAAAGAGCTTGGCTTCTCAGAAGATGTGAAGGTTGTAGCAGGTGCAGGCGACAATGCTGCGGCAGCTGTCGGAACAGGAACGGTTGGCGATGGCCAGTGCAATATTTCCCTTGGAACATCCGGTACGATCTTTATTTCCAGCAAAGATTTCGGAGTAGATGAAAACAATGCACTGCATTCCTTTGACCATGCAGATGGAAGCTATCATCTGATGGGATGCATGTTAAGCGCTGCTTCCTGCAACAAATGGTGGTCAGAGGAGATCCTTAAGACAAAGGATTTTGCGGCAGAGCAGGCACCGATCCAAAAGCTTGGCGAGAATCAGGTATTCTTCCTTCCGTATCTGATGGGAGAAAGATCTCCGCACAACGATCCGGATGCAAGAGGCGTATTTTTCGGAATGTCCATGGATACCACGAGAGCAGATATGACACAGGCTGTTCTGGAAGGAGTTGCTTTCGGACTTCGAGATTCCCTTGAGGTTGCAAGAAGCCTCGGGATCCATATTGAGCGCACCAAGATCTGCGGCGGCGGAGCTAAGAGCCCTCTCTGGAAAAAGATCATTGCAAATGTGATGAACCTGAAGGTGGATGTGCCGGAGAATGAGGAAGGTCCGTCCATGGGCGGTGCAATGCTGGCAGCAGTAGGCTGCGGTGAATACCCGGATGTGGAAACGATCTGTAATAAGCTGGTCAGGGTAGTAGATACGGTAGAACCGGAACCGGAGCTGGTTGCAAAATATGAAGAAAAATACCGGAAATTCCGCAAACTGTATCCGGCAATGAAAGAGCTGTTCAGATAACAGCCATTTTCACGGATAAATATTGTTATGCTTCATAGGTATGGAGCACTGAACGGTTAAAGATCAGGAGCATGTCACAGCTCCTGATTTTTTCTGTACTGTCTTGGTGTACAGCCCTTGATTTTCGTAAAGACCTTTGTGTAATAATTAGAGTCCGAAAAACCGGACAGCAGTCCTGATTCTGTGATAGAACAGGAGGGATTTTCCAGATATTCCAGGCTGCGTTCAATGCGGTATTCCTGGATGTATCCGAAGAGAGTGATATTCATGCATTTTTTGAAAAGCCGGCTGCATTCGCTGGGACTTAAGTGGATCAGGTCTGAAACATCATTCAGGAGGATCTTTTCAGAGTAGTGTTCTGCGATATAGGACATGATCTGACGGATGCGGCGGTAGTTTTCTTCATCCTGACCGGATGGAAGAGTTGTCCGGGAGATTGTATTTTCATACAAGATTTTCCAGAAGTGCTGCAGTCTGGCGATGATCTCAAATTCATACATGGGTTCCCGGATACTGTCCAGGTCGATGATGTCGCGGATATCTTTTATGGCCTCGGAATGCCATTTGCAGGATAGATCAAGCGGTACGGCGGACAGGGAAAAGCTTCGGAGGATCGGTTCTGTATATTTCTGAAAAAGAAGGCTTCCCGAAAATCCGTAGATCAGTTTGGGGTCAAAGGTTATGGGGATATACTGACAGTCCTGATCCTGATACATATATCCGGCATGAAGGGCATTGGCATTGCCAAAGATTGCCTGTCCCTCTTTCAGGTGAAAGGTATTCTGATTGATCTTGTAGAGCATTTCACCCTTTTCGATATAGGTAAGCTCGATCTCCGGATGCCAGTGCCACAGAAAGGAACCGGTCTCATAGCCGGAAAGCCGCTCGTAGCTTACCAGGAATGGGAAGGAGCTGTCTCCGTGTTTTTTCAGTTCTTTTCCGGCGGGATCTGTGATGATCTGCATGGTGTTACCTCCTTCCTTCTGTGCGCGGATCCTGAAGTGTATATCTGCTTTTCATAGTGGAATTTATTTTATCAGAAAAGGCAGAAAATGCAAAGGGATATTCCGGGATCACCACAAAATAATACGGTTTTCACACAAAATTGTTATGGACAGAAAAGACGGAACTGTTATAATAAAAGTACATGAAGCGTTACTATTCACTGGTAATATTCCGCGCATTGCGAAGCGTGTTGCTGAGAACGGAGTGAACAGTAACCATGAAGCGTGACAGAGCGGAAGATTTTTTCAGGTTCTTCCGGATCTGGGGTGTAAACTATATAACAGGAGGAAGAAAAAATGGGAACAATTAAAATTCCGGCAGCAGACGTGCTGAAAAAAATCTATGGCGAGGCAGAGGAGAGCAGTGCCCGTTATACCAATCTTGCTGTGAATTTCGAGAAGAAATATCATCATGACAAGGCAGAGTTTTTTACTGCTCCGGGCCGTACGGAGATCATTGGCAACCATGTGGATCATAACGGCGGTCAGATCATTGCGGCAAGTATCGATCTGGATACCATCGGTGCTGCTTATCCAAACGGAACCAATGTGATCCATATGATCAGTGAGGGTTACAAACAGGAAGTAGTTGTTGATCTTGACAAGCTCAGCACAGAAACCTATACAAAAGGTACAGATGCTCTTGTTGCAGGTATTATGGAGTATATGCAGAAAAAAGGCTATGCTACCGGTGGATTTGACGCTTATGTTTCCACCAGGGTTATTGCCGCTGCAGGTGTAAGCTCCTCTGCTTCCTTTGAGATGCTTGTATGTGCGATCGCCAATTATTTCTTTAATGAAGGTAAGCTGGAGTATGGCGAGTATGCGAGAGCAGGTCAGTATGCTGAGAATGTTTACTGGAAAAAGGCTTCCGGTCTGATGGACCAGATGGCTTGTGCTGCCGGTGGCCCGATCCTTCTGGATTTCTCTGATAAAGAGAATATCAGCTGTGAGAAGATTGCATTTTCCTTTGAGGATATGGGCTGCAGACTTGTGATCGTAAATACCGGTAAGGGCCATGCAGATCTCAGTGAGGAATATTCCTCTATTCCTATGGAGATGCGTGAGGCTGCGAAGGCTATGGGCGTAGAGCTTCTCTGTGAGTCCAGTATGGAGAATCTTCTGGCACATGTGAAGGATATTCCGAATGACCGTGCTGTTCTTCGTGCGATGCATTTTTATGAAGAGAACAGACGTGTTGCAGATGCTGTGAAGGCTGTTGAGAATAAAGACGGTGAGGGATTCCTGCGCCTTCTTGAAGAGTCTGGTAATTCTTCCTGGGAGTGGCTGCAGAACTGTTATTCTCTGCAGAATTGCAAGGAGCAGAAGATTACGTTGAGTCTGGCGCTTACCAAGCTGTTTCTGAATAAAATCGGTGCTGGTATCTGCAGAGTTCATGGTGGTGGTTTTGCAGGAGTTATCATGTGCGTGCTTCCAATCGAGAACGCAGATGCGTATGTGGACTATATGGCTCAGTATGTTGGAAGGGAAAATGTCTATCCGATGAATATCAGGAGTACAGGGGCTGTTCATGTTGAGTGATTTTTGACGGCATAACGAACGTCATGGAGGGCGATTCGTTTCCGAATGCGGCTTTGGCGGCATCCGAAAATGAATCGCCCTTTGCGCTGTACTATGATTTTTTATTTTTTAATCAAAATTTTATGATTTGTTTCTGATTTAAATTTATGGGTTATGGTATAATGAGAAAAATTTTAAGAGAGTAATAAAAAAGAATTTGCAGAAGTTTTCAAGGTGAGGTTTCTGGAGTTGTTTTGAGTTTTGTTTTTTTCATTATATTTCATAAGAAAGGTTTGACATATTTATGAGCAGAAGAGAGTTTCTTGAGGTTTTACGGGGACAGCTGTCCGGACAGATGACCCAGGGGAGAGCTGCGGCTCATGTGCGGTATTATGAGGATTACATTCAGTCTCAGGTCCGGAACGGTCGAAGTGAATCAGATGTTCTGGCAGAACTGGGGGATCCCAGGCTGATCGCCAAGACTTTGATCGATACAGATGACAGTGCAGCTGTTTATGATGAGTCTGGTTATTCTGAAGAGAGCTACGGTGCAGATGATTATGCGGATAATGGGACGGAGAGCAGTGCCGGAAAGGCAAGAAGCTTTAAACTGGATCTGAGCACATGGTATGGGAAGGCAATCGTGATCGCCATTGCAGCGTTAATTGTGATACTTTTAACAACTGTTTTGGTGGCAGTTGCTCCATTTTTGATAATTTTTGGTATAGTTTTGTATTTAATATCCTGGTACAGGAAGAAAAAAGTGTAATTGTTCCACAACAGCTGTGAATTAAAGACAATTTCCGTGTAATGAAATGGATTGCTTGTGAAAAAAGTATTTATAAGATTTGCATAAAAAATATGTGTTTGGTCTTGATTTATAGTGGATTTTACTGTATAATCTGGGTTAACAAGTTGAGATTGTGTCTGTTTTGTATAAAAACAGATGATGCCATTGAGAAGAGAGAACGGCAGAAGATATGCATCTAAGGATGCGTTATTTTCTGCCGATTTTTTTATCTGTTTTTTATGGAAGGTGATCAGAATGGATTGCCTTATTGAGGCGCGGTAAAATGTATAAAATAGATAAAAAAATAATTATTATTAAATGATAATTGTATAAAATAAATAAAGAAATATTGAAAAATAAGAAAATAATTGTTGATTATATGCAAGAAATGTGTTATCATTTGGTAAAAAGTTGGTAAAGATAACAAACACGCAAATACAAAGGAGGGTAGTGGGAGGGCATTTTTGACAGCAGAACGTAAATGAGAGTTTTGCTTAATGTATTGGGGTAATTGCTGGAAGATATAACGGAAATGTTTTTCAGCAGAATGTGTAATGAGCAACATGATCAGCACTGTCAGGAGGACAGAGATATCGTGATGATGCAGCTGATCGGTAGTACGTAAATTTATGAAAAGCAGGTGATATACAATGAAAAGTAAAAAATCTTTTTTCAGGACAGTGGAGCCTTATCTCTATCTGGTTCCTGTAATGATCCTTTTTATACTGTTTGTATTCTGGCCGTTCGTTAAGACGATCCAGCTGAGCTTTGCCAGAACCACACCTCTTGGTCAGGTGGCACAGTATGTAGGACTTGACAACTATACGAATATTTTTACAGATGGAACGTTCCTTAACAGTTTGGTGACAACACTGAAATTTTCTGTTATGCGAGTTATCCTTTCTATTGTGCTCGGTTTTATACTGGCGATCATCAGTACAGAGAAGATCAGGGCAAAGGGATTTTTCCGTACTGTATATGCACTTCCGATGGCTATTTCCGCAGCAGCGGCATCTGTAGTGTTCATGTTTATTTTCCACAGCTCTCTGGGTATCCTGAACAGGGCTCTCGGAACTCATATCGGATGGCTGACAGATAAGAAATATGCACTGATCGCAGTTACGATCGTTAGTGTATGGATGGCGATCGGTATGAATTTCATTTACCTTACTGCAGCGATCCAGAGTGTACCGGCTGAGCTTTATGAGAGCGTTGCCCTGGATGGAGCGAATTTCTTCCAGAAGCACCGTCATGTAACGATTCCGTCAATCTCTCCGACACTGTTCTTCCTTCTCATCATCAATGTCATCAACTCCGTACAGGCATACGCAGAGTTCAAGATGATGACCCAGGGCGGACCGGCAGAGAGTACCAACGTTATCGTGTATGAGATTTACCAGGAGGCATTTATCAACAGCCGTTTCGGTGTGGCCTGTTCAGAATCCGTAATTCTGTTTGTTATTTTGATCATCCTGACTGCACTGCAGTTTAGACTGGAAAAGAAGGTGACCTACTGATGAAAGAAAAACCATATGTAAAAGTGGCGATGTATGCGCTGAATATTATTTTTGCAATTATTATTATTGTTCCTGTTATCTACTGTTTCAATGTTAGTATGATGGATCTGAAGGAGATCTACGGCGGAAAGTTCTGGCCGTCCCATCTGACTATCGAGAACTACACAAGAGCATTTCAGCTTGCACCGTTCTTTACCTTCATTAAGAACTCACTGATCGTATCCGGTGTTATCACATTTGCTCAGGTCGTTACAGGTGCTCTTGCAGCATATGCTTTTGCAATGATGGAGTTCAAAGGCAAAAAGGTCCTGTTCTATATTATGCTGGCAACCATGATGATCCCGAGCCAGGCGATCATCATCGCAAACTACCTGACTATTGCTGACTGGGGTATCCGTAATACATACGCAGCGCTGATCCTTCCTAATGCAGCAGCAGCTTTTGCGGTATTCAACATGCGTCAGGCATTCCTGACACTGCCGAAGGAGATCCATGAGGCGGCAGAGATTGACGGATGTACAAATTTCAAGTTCTTATATACCATCGGTGTTCCGCTTATCAAACCATCACTGGGTGCTCTGATCATCTATGTATTCCTTCAGAGCTGGAACTACTATCTGTGGCCACTGCTTGTAACAGACAGTGTAAATATGAGAACGGTTCAGATCGGTCTTGGTATGCTTCAGGGGGCTGAGGCAACAGACTTCCGACCGGTTATGGCTGGCGCTATGGTTATCCTGATTCCGTCGATCCTTGTATTTATCATTGGTCAGAAGCAGATGATCAGTGGTCTGACAGCAGGTGCTGTTAAGGGTTGATCCAATCACATAAGAGCAAGTAGCAAAAATGTTAATTTGTCCGACCTGTATTGGGGCGGGTCGGACCATTATAAAAGGAGGGTTTCTATATGAACAACAAAAAATGGATGGCGATTCTTTTAGGAGGAATCATGGCTGCATCTCTGGCAGCTCCGTGCTCAGTAAGTGCAGCTGAGAAAACAACACTTACATTCTGGCATGCAATGGGCGGCACAAACGGTGAGGTGCTTCAGCAGATCGTGGATGATTTCAACGCATCCCAGGATGAGATTGAGATTAAAGCTGAGTATCAGGGAACCTATGATGATACCATCACAAAACTGAAAGCTGCTATGCAGAGTGACTCCGGTCTTCCGGATGTCTGCCAGATGTATGACGTAGGAACAAAGTTCATGTATGACAGTGGTGCTGTCATTCCTGTAGAAGACAAATTTGAGAGCACAGGCTATGATAAGAGCTCTGTTATGGAGGTTATCAGCAGCTACTATACCGTAGACGGCAAGCAGTATGCAATGCCATTTAACGTATCCACACCTATGCTGTATTACAACAAAGACGTATTTGAGGCAGCAGGACTTGATCCTGAAACTCCGCCAACAACTTATGATGAGGTTCTTGAGGATGCCAAGAAGATCGTAGAGAGCGGAGCAGCTCCGGTTGGTTATTCACAGGCTATTTACGGATGGTTCTTTGAGCAGCAGCTTGCAGGACTTGGTGTAACATACGGAAACAATGACAATGGACGTAAAGAGGCAGTTACAGCTGTTGATTTTGATTCCAACGGCGGCGGCCTGAAAGTATTTGATATGTGGAAAAAGCTGTATGATTCCGGATATTTCGAAGATTACGGAACAACAACAGCAGATACTCAGACAGCATTCTTCTCCGGACAGGTTGGTATGATCATCGAGTCTACTGCTATCCTGAAAAATGCAGTTGATTCTTCTCCGTTCGAAGTTGGTACAGGATATCTTCCGAGAATCGAGCAGAATGATGAAGGCGGTGTTATCATCGGTGGTGGATCCCTGTGGCTTACAGATACAGGCAACGAAGCTAACGAAGATGCAGCATGGAAATTCATCGAGTACATCACAACTCCTGATGTACAGGCTAAATGGTCCATGGGTACAGGATACTTTGCGATCAACGAGAAAGCTTATGAGACAGAGGATATGAAGGCTTACCTCAAAGAAAACCCGAACTTCGAGACAGCTATCAACCAGCTGAAGGATTCTCCTGTAAACTGCAATACAGCAGGTGTTCTCTCAGGTGTACAGACAGAAGCCCGTCTTACATTCAACGAGATCATGCCGCAGGTATATGATGGCAAGCTTACAACTCAGGACGCTGTTGATCAGCTTGCAGCTTCTGTAAACAAAGCGATCGAGAACTATAACGAGTCTATTAAATAATCAGAATGCCCTCTGATCAGTAGATAGAGCAACAGATAGGGATACCGCCGCTGGGCGCCGGTATCCCTGCTGTTTTACATGCTGTGAGACTACAGATCATGTATATCCGGGGTATAGGATCATATGAAAAACTGCGTAGTGAGACGGACGGAGTGAGTCCGGCTGACTAGACAGCTTTCGAATGGAGTGAGTGTGGCCTGCGGCGTTCGTGCAGGGTAAAATGGAAGGATGCGCTATTGGCGTTATCACCGGCAGAAAATAATGTTACAACAGGAAAGGAGCAAATTTATGGGCGGAATTCTCGGAGCATGTAATGCAATATCGGATTATTTGCACACTTTAAATATGGGATCGACGCTGTTTCGGCTGATCCTTGCGATGTTTCTTGGATGTCTGATCGGTATTGATCGTGGAATGAAGAAGCGTGTGGCAGGTGTAAAAACACATATGATCGTCTGTATGGGGGCAACTCTGGTTATGATGACGGGCGATTTTATCCATGTATATTCTAATGGGGCAGGAATCGGAGATACTGCACGACTTGGCGCACAGGTTGTCAGCGGGATTGGTTTTCTTGGAGTGGGAACCATCATTGTGACCGGACAGAGACATGTATCCGGTCTTACGACAGCAGCCAGTCTTTGGACTTCAGCGTGTATCGGACTTGCTGTGGGGATCGGCTTTTACAGCGGTGCGATCTTTACCACGTTGGGGCTTATTCTGGTGTTCAAATATGCGAAATATATAGAGGTTTATGTGGAAGAGCATTCCAATACCTATGACGTATATATGGAGTTTGAAAATGAAGACAAGATGAGTATGGTCATAAAGAAGCTCCGGGAAGAGGACATCCTGATCTCCAACGTAGTTATCATCAAAAAGAGATCCAAAACACAGAGTGTGGTGATCCAGGCAACAATGGAAGCTGCCAAATGGAAAGCACGCCATACTGTATTTCGTGAGGTAAGACAGCAGGAAGGAGTTATTTCTGTGGAGGAAATATGATCGGGAATCGGGAATACAATGAAACTTATCATGTTTTTGAGAAAGTTAAGAGCATGTTAAAGAAAAAACGATGTATTTTACGAAAAATGCACTTGAAATACGAAGAATAGTCTGATATAATGAATTCAAAGTGAAGAAGGAATCTGATTCAGCTTGCTGAATACAGAGAATGCCATTGAGAACAGAGACCGGCATGAAGACACATGGATAAGTGTGTTTTTATGCCGGCTATTTTTATGCGCAAATGTTAATGTTTCAAAAGGATTACAAGGGTTACAAAGGGTTACGGCATAAAAATAATGGCATATTCACTTGAAAGATTGCTGTTCGTAAGCAGTACTCCTCGCAGAATATATACCTGCGGACGGCAATGCTTGTGTTGCAACGGATATTCTGCTGTTTCCGGCGCAGAGAAAGCCGGGGACAGTTCAGAAGATCCGCAAACAGGAAAGGAGAAACAGATCTATGTATGATGTGATCATTATCGGAGCAGGAGTTTCCGGAGCGGCAGCGGCGAGAGAGCTTTCAAGATATCGGCTGAAAATCTGCGTTCTGGAGCGAGAAGAGGATGTATGCTGTGGAACTTCCAAGGCAAACAGCGGAATCGCTCATTCCGGTTATGATGCAGAACCGGGAAGCCTTATGGCGGAACTGAATGTGAAGGGCAGCAATATGATGGGACAGCTTTCGAAGGAACTGGATTTTCCTTTTAAACAGACTGGTTCACTGACTGTCTGTACGACTGAGAATGGAATCGCCATGCTGCATAAGCTGCGTGAAAGAGGACTGAAAAACGGAGTAGAGGGACTGAGGATCCTTGACAGAGAAGAGGCACTTGCCATGGAGCCGAATCTGTCTGATCAGGTGCTGGCAGCGCTGTATGCACCGACAGCCGGAATTGTCTGTCCCTTTGAGCTGAACATTGCAATGGCAGAGAATGCATATAACAATGGTGTGGAATTTAAATTTGACACAGAAGTAAAGAACATCCGAAAACAGGAAAAAGGTTTTGTTGTGGAAACCTCAAAGGGTGATCTTGAGACAGGCTGTATCGTCAATGCTGCCGGTGTCTATGCGGATGTTTTTCATAATATGGTAAGTGAGAAAAAACTGCATATCACTCCTCGTAAGGGTGAGTATATGCTTCTTGATAAAAGTGCAGGAACACATGTGAATCATACGATCTTTGCACTTCCAAATAAGAACGGAAAAGGAGTTCTGGTAACACAGACTGTTCACGGTAATCTTCTGATCGGGCCTACAGCTACGGATCTGGAGGATCGGGAGGAAACAGCGACTACATCAGAGGGGATGGAGGAAGTAAGTGCCAAATCCCGGAAAACAGTAAAGGATATTCCACTGCGGAAGGTGATCACAAGCTTTGCAGGGCTTCGAGCTATCGAGGACGGTATGGATTTTGTGATCGAAGAGGTGGAGGATGCTCCCGGATTTATCGATTGTGCAGGAATCGCATCCCCGGGACTTACCAGCTCACCGGCCATTGGCTGTATGGTTGCTGATATCGTAAAAGAAAAATTACATCCGGAAGTAAATCCGGATTTTGATCCGGTGAGAAAAGGGATCCTGGATCCGTCAGAGCTTTCTCTGGAAGAAAGAAATGAGCTGATCAAAAGATCACCGGAATATGGAAATATCATCTGCAGATGTGAGATGATCTCTGAGGGAGAGATCCTGGATGCGATCCGAAGACCTCTTGGAGCGAAATCCCTGGACGGAGTAAAACGTCGTACAAGAGCAGGAATGGGAAGATGTCAGTCAGGCTTCTGCTCTCCCAGAACAATGGAAATCCTCAGCCGAGAGCTTGGCATTTCCATGGAGGAGATCACAAAAACAGGCGGAGCTTCCAGACTGATCGAAGGAATCAACAAGAAAATTGCAGAGGAGGGCGAGAACCATGAATGATAAGATTATGGTGAAGAGAGATATCGTGATCATAGGCGGAGGCCCTGCAGGACTGGCAGCAGCCCTGGCTGCAAAGAAAGAGGGAGCAGAGAGTATCCTGATCCTGGAACGTGATAAGGAACTGGGCGGGATCCTGAATCAGTGTATCCATAATGGATTTGGCCTTCATACATTTCAGGAGGAGCTGACAGGACCGGAATATGCGGCACGTTTTATCCGGATGGTAAAAGAGCAGCAGATCGAGTACCGGCTGAACACCATGGTCATGGATATCAGCCAGGATAAGGTGATCACTGCCATGAGCCGCCAGGAGGGAATGTATCAGATCCGGGCAAAAGCTGTGATCCTTGCCATGGGCTGCAGAGAGAGACCGCGAGGTGCACTGAACATTCCGGGATATCGACCGGCAGGCATTTATTCAGCAGGAACAGCACAGCGCCTTGTAAATATGGAAGGATTTATGCCGGGAAAAAAAGTAGTGATCCTGGGATCCGGTGATATCGGACTGATCATGGCCAGACGTATGACGCTGGAAGGTGCAGAGGTTAAGGCAGTGGCAGAACTGATGCCATATTCCGGAGGCCTGAAGCGAAATATCGTGCAGTGCCTGGATGACTTTGGAATCCCGTTGAAGCTTAGCCATACAGTGGTTGACATAAAAGGAAAAGAACGTGTGGAAGGAATCACTCTTGCAGAGGTAGACGAAAACAGACGCCCGATTCCCGGTACAGAGGAATTTTTTGAATGCGATACGCTTCTTCTTTCTGTTGGTCTGATCCCGGAGAATGAGCTTTCCGGACAGGCAGGTGTGAAGCTGAGTAATGTGACTTCTGGACCGGTGGTAAACGAAAGTCTGGAGACAAATGTAGAAGGTATTTTTGCCTGCGGAAATGTTCTTCATGTTCATGATCTGGTGGATTTTGTTTCGGAGGAAGCCGGCAATGCAGGAAGAAATGCGGCTCTCTATATAAACAACAATGGAGAGGACAAAATACCGGAAGAGATAAAAATCACGCTTTCGCCCCAAAACGGAGTCCGCTATACAGTGCCGTCTGAGATCCGTATCGGTCATATGGCGGAGGAGCAGCTGGTCCGCTTCCGTGTGGGAAATGTATATAAAAATTGTTACATCCGTGCATATCTGGATGGAGAACGGATCTTTTCCAGAAAAAAACAGGTGGCAGCACCCGGAGAGATGGAACAGATCAAATTGAAAAAAGAGCAGCTTCTTTCCATTCTGGAAGGAAAACAGAAACAGGATAAACATGAACTTGTGATCCAGGTGGAGGAGTGATGAAAATGGAAAAAAGAAATCTTACTTGTATCGGATGTCCTATGGGATGCGCCCTTCTGGTGGAAATGGATGGAAAAGAGATCATTTCCGTCACAGGAAATACCTGTAAAAAAGGTGCGGAATATGCAGTGAAGGAAGTGACAGATCCGACCAGGATCGTGACAACGACCGTGCGTGTGAAGAATGGAAGCATGCCGGTGGTGTCAGTAAAGACAGCACAGGATATTCCGAAAGGAAAGATTTTTGACTGTGTGGAAACGCTGCGGGATGTATGTGTGGAAGCGCCGGTTCAGATCGGGGACGTGATCCTGGAGAATGTAGCAGGCACAGGCGTGGATATCGTGGCTACAGGAAATGTGAAGCAGATCATACAGTGATCTGCAAAGGATATATGGCAATCTGTATGCTTATAATATGTCAGCCCTCCGGCAGACAAAGCGAATAAAATAAACCTGAAAAGGCTTTTTTATCGCTTTGTTTGTCATGAAATAAAATATACAAAATGCACAAAAAATATTAGTGCTTAAAAGAATAATTAATTAAAAAATAACAAAAAAATATATAAGAATCGATAAAAAATGTTGAAAATAAATAAACGTTATGATATAATCAGAAATATGAATTAGCAAAAATGCTCATAACGATGTAATGCATTGAATGGAGGATGATTAGAATGAAAGTATTTGGACATCGTGGTTTCAGCGGAGAATATCCGGAGAATACAATGCTGGCGTTTCAGAAGGCTGTGGAGGCTGGCTGCGAGGGAATCGAGCTTGATGTGCAGCTGACCAAGGATCTGGTTCCGGTGATCATGCACGATGAGAAGGTTGACCGTACCACAGATGGAAACGGATATATCTATGATCTTACATATGCTGAGCTGTGTAAACTGGATTGCAGTTATCCGGATAAGTTTGCCGGAAAATTCGGCAGGCTTCAGATTCCGACTCTGAGAGAGTATTTGGAGTGGATGGCAGAGGAGGAAGATCTGATTACAAACATCGAGCTGAAGAACAGTGTTTATTATTATGGTGGTATGGAAGAGAAGGTCATTGATATGATCTGCGAATATGGTCTGGAGGATCGGATCATCCTTTCCTCTTTCAATAACGCATCCATTGTATTGTGCAGACAGAGTGATGAGACTATTGCAGGAGGCTTTCTGGTAGAGAAATATGTGGATAATGCAGGGGTTTATGCAAGAACCTGTGATGTGCAGTATTATCATCCGAATCTGGAATACCTGAAGGAAGAACATGTACGCAGCTGTTCCCAGAATGGGATCGGGGTGAATGTCTGGACTGTAAACGAGGAAGAGGATATGAGAAGGATGAAGAAATGGGGAGTAAACTCCATCATCACCAATTATCCGGACAGAGGAAGAGCAGTGGCAGATGAGGATTGACACTGTAATGCAAAGACGCTTTCTGTAAGGTACATACAGGAGGCAGGCTAAATTTGAAATCTCCGGCAGGAGGGGGTCCTGCTGCAGATCTATATAAGCAAAATAAAAAAACTATAATAATGTATATGGAGGATTTTTACAATGGAGAAAGAAACAAGACCTTTTATTTCCTGGCAGCTTGCAGACGATTTTATGACTGCAGTATTTGAGAAAATGGGAGTTCCAACAGAGGATGCAAGACTTTGCGCTGATGTACTTCTGGAAAGTGACAGACGTGGAATCGAGAGCCATGGCTGCAACCGCTTTAAACCGATCTATATCGACCGTATCAAATCCGGAATCTTAAATCCAGTAACAAAGATCGATATCCTTAAAGAGACACCAACAACTGCAGTTCTCGATGCCAACGATGGTATGGGAATGGTAGCCAGCAAGAAGGCTATGGACATGTGTATTGAAAAAGCACATAAATACGGCATGGGTATGGTTGCAGTCCGTAACTCTTCCCATTATGGAATCGCAGGATATTGGACAGGTCTCGCAGCAAAAGAGAATATGATCGGTATCAGCGGTACCAACGCAAGACCATCCGTTGCACCGACATTTGGTGTTGAGAATATGCTTGGAACCAACCCACTGACATTTAGTATGCCTACAGATGAGCCGTTCCCGTTTACACTGGACTGTGCAACATCTGTTATCCAGAATGGCAAGATCGAATACTACGCACGTATCAACCATGATACTCCTAAGGGTCTTGTTATTTCCAGAGAAGGAGAGGAGCTTACAGATAGTGCAGAGATCCTTAAGAAAATCAGAAGCCAGCAGGCAGCACTTGCTCCTCTCGGTGGATTTGGTGAGACAACCGGAGGATATAAGGGATACGGATACTCTACGGTTGTTGAGATCCTTTCCGCTGCTCTTCAGTCCGGTCTCTTCCTGAAAGCTCTGGATGGTAAGGATGAGGAAGGAAAGATCCGTCCATATCATCTTGGACATTTCTTTATTGCTATCGACACAGAGGCATTTATGGGTGCAGAGGCATTCAAGAAAACATGCGGTGATATCCTGAGAGACCTGAGAGGCTCCGAGAAGGCTCCTGGACAGGAACGTATCTACACAGCAGGCGAGAAGGAATATGATGTATGGATGTATCGTAAGGATAAGGGAGTTCCGGTGACAGAGGCAGTTCAGAAAGAGTTTATCGGACTTCGCGATGAATTCGGACTTACACAGTTCAAATTCCCGTTTGAGAAATAATGTATCTGCAGAAGGGAAGTCCATAGGGGCTTCCCTTCTTTTACCAGAGAAGAAGATTGTCTGAGAATTGTAATACAGCCGGAAATAAAACAGATATATTTGGCAAATGCGTCTGGTCTTTGAAGCAATAAACTGATACAATAAGAATAATATCTTCAAATAATGCGCGGAGATAAAATGATATTGTGTGAACATTGCGGAGGAAGAGAGAAGATGAACAAAGAATTTCTGGACGCGATCGAGGCGAACCCGATCATAGCGGCTGTAAAGGATGAGCAGGGGCTTCAGAACTGTCTGGGCAGGGAGGAGCTTACCGTGATCTTTATCCTGTATGGAGATATCCGTTCTATTGGGGGAATTGTGGAGCGGATCCACCAGGCGGGGAAGATCGCGATGGCACATATAGACCTGATCACAGGTTTAAGCTCAAAAGAGGTTTCTGTGGATTATATTTGTAAAAATATCCATGCAGATGGGATCATTTCAACAAAAGCATCCATGATCAACAGGGCGAAGAAACTTGGAATGTATACAGTTCTGCGTTTTTTTCTTATTGATTCCATGGCAATCAAGAACATTGAGAATCTGGGAAATCAGCATGAGCAGCTGCCGGATGTGGTAGAGGTTCTGCCGGGGCTGATGCCGAAGATTCTTAAACAGATATGTAAAACAAGCAAGGTGCCTGTGATCGCAGGCGGTTTGATCTCCGATAAGGAGGATGTGATGGGAGCTCTGGGTGCGGGGGCAGCAGCGGTTTCCACTACAAATCAGAAGGTATGGGAATTATGAGGCTGCAGAGGCATTGAGCCGCAGCCAAGAAATGTATTGGAGGATTTTTATATGGCAAAATATGTTATGGCGCTGGATTCCGGAACGACCAGTAACCGCTGTATTCTTTTTGATGAAAGCGGAAGGATCCGCAGTGTGGCGCAGAAGGAGTTTATCCAGCATTTTCCGAAACCGGGATGGGTAGAGCATGATGCAGGTGAGATCTGGTCCACACAGCTTTCTGTTGCCAGAGAGGCTATGAACCAGATTGAGGCAACGGCAGAAGATATTGCAGCAATCGGTATCACCAATCAGAGAGAGACTACTATTGTCTGGGATAAGAATACGGGACAGCCGGTTTATCATGCCATCGTATGGCAGTGCAGAAGAACTTCAGAATACTGCGACAGCCTGAAAGCGAGGGGACTGGAAGAAAAATTTCGTCAGAAAACAGGACTTGTTATCGATGCGTATTTTTCAGCCACCAAGGTAAAATGGATCCTGGATAATGTGGAAGGTGCCCGCGAAAGAGCAGAGAAGGGTGAGCTTCTGTTTGGTACCGTGGAGACCTGGCTGATCTGGAAGCTGACCAAGGGAGCTGTTCATGTAACAGATTATTCCAATGCGTCCAGAACCATGATGTTCAACATCAATACACTGGAGTGGGATGATGAGATCCTTGAGGAGCTTGATATTCCGAAATGCATGCTCCCGCAGGTAAAAGAGTCCAGTGAGATTTATGGTGAGACAGATCCGTCCTTTTTCGGTGGAAGGATCCCGGTAGCCGGTGCTGCCGGGGACCAGCAGGCGGCGCTGTTCGGACAGGCCTGCTTTGAGAAAGGTGAAACCAAGAATACATATGGAACCGGTGGCTTTCTTCTGATGAATGCAGGAGATAAACCGGTATTTTCCAATAACGGGCTGGTTACAACCATCGGATGGGGACTTAACGGAGAGATCACTTATGTTCTGGAGGGATCCGTATTTGTGGCTGGTGCTGCGATCCAGTGGCTTCGTGATGAGCTTCATCTGGTGGATTCTGCATCGGATACCGAGTATTTTGCGGGAAAGGTACCGGATGCAAACGGCTGCTACGTCGTGCCTGCATTTACAGGACTTGGAGCTCCTTACTGGGATCAGTATGCCCGTGGCACGATCGTGGGATTGACCCGTGGTGTAAATAAGTATCATATTGTGCGTGCGACTTTGGAATCACTTGCATATCAGGTCAATGATGTGCTGGAGGTTATGAAGGAAGATGCAGGAAGTGACCTTGCAGTTCTTCGTGTAGACGGCGGAGCAAGTGCAAACAACCTTCTTCTGCAGATCCAGGCCAATATCAGTAATGTGGCTGTAGAACGTCCGGAATGTATTGAGACAACTGCTCTTGGTGCCGCATATCTTGCAGGTCTTGCTGTGGGATTCTGGGAAAGCAAGGAGGCAGTACTGGAAAGCCGTGATGTGGAACGTATTTTCCGCACGGAGATCGATGACGAGAAGCGAAATGCCATGGTAAAAGGCTGGAGAGCTGCAGTAGGCTGCTCCAGAGACTGGATCAAAAAGATCCAGTAAAAGATAAAAAAGAAAAGTCATGCAGCGGGACCGGATGAAAATGTCCTGTGCATGGCTTTTTTGCGTTTCCGGAATGTCACAGACAGACCGGCATATAAGCGATCGCGGAACAGATCCGCCGGAGCTTACAGAGTGGTCAGATTGATCCTGTAATCGTCGGAACCCTCTCCGTCAGCAGTGTAGTAAGCTGCTCTTTCTTCTGCATTTACATAGATGTGGAGCTCTTTGCCTTTCAGGCCCTTTGCTTCTGCATCTTTCTTAACAGCTGCCTCAAGGTCGGCAACTGTGATGGATGTCTCAAAAATTTCAAGTGTGATGCCGCTGATCTTATGATTTTTTACAGTGTTCTTAACTTCTTCTACTACTTCTGGTGCCTTGGCTGCTACAGTCTCTGTTGCCTTTTTGACTGCTTTAACGGTTTTTTCAGCTGCAGGTGTTTTTTCAATCTTTTCTACAGTTGATTTCACGGTAGCTTTGGCCTTGGTGGTTGCGCTCTTCAGGTTGCTTGTTCTGCTGTTTCTTCTTTTTTCCATAATGGAACACTCCCTTCCACATATTTCGCTGACAGAACGGATCTGCCGGAATATGTACCTGTTTACAGTAGCATGAATCCGGTGGAAAGTCAAATTTTTGCTTGGGTGTTGCATTTCCGGCAGTTGTCGTATAAACTGGATTACAGAGAAAATCAGACAGGGGTACAGAGATTGAAGAATATTCAGGAAGATATTAAAACAGGAAAATTTAAGCAGGCATATCTCCTTTACGGTGAGGAAGCCTATCTGAAACAACAATATAAAAGAAATCTGGTGAAGGCTCTGAACCCGGACGATGATACCATGAATTTTACCAGATATGAGGGGAAGGGGATCGATGTCCGGGAGCTTTTGAGTCTTTGTGATACCATGCCCTTTTTTGCAGAGCGAAGAGTAGTCCTTCTTGAGGATACGGGATTCTTTAAGAACAAATGCGAGGAACTGGCAGATTATATGAAAGCTCTGCCTGATTATCTGTATCTAGTGTTCTGCGAGTCTGAAGTAGATAAAAGAAGCCGTATGTACAAGGCGGTAAAAGCCTGCGGCAGCATCGGGGAATTTAAACAGCAGGATGAAAAGACTCTTATGCGGTGGGCAGCAGGGATCCTCGGAAAAAATGGCCGCAGGATTACCCAGAAAGATGTGGAGCTTCTGCTGACCATGACGGGAACAGATATGGGAAATATAAGGATGGAGCTGGAAAAGCTGATCTCCTATACGGTCGGAAGAGATGTTGTGACGGCTGCAGATATCCAGGCTGTCTGTACCACGCAGACAACCAATAAGATCTTTGATATGGTGCGTGCGGTGACGGAGAAGAACCAGAAGCGGGCCCTGGATCTGTACTATGACCTTCTGACTCTTCGGGAACCGCCGATGCGGATATTGTTTCTTTTGGCGAAACAGTTTCGTCAGATCTGCCTGACCAAGAAAATGTCACAGGAGGGTCTTTCTCAGACCGAGATCGCTTCCAAACTGGGAGTACCCTCTTTTGTTGTGCGGAATCTGGCATCCTGTGCCAGATCCTACACTGTGGAAGAGCTGGAGAATGCTGTGCGGGATTTTGTGGATGCGGAAGAGGCGGTAAAGACAGGTACACTTGGAGATGTGCTCAGCGTGGAGCTTCTGATCGTGAAGTATAGCTCGGCGAGAGCAGTGAGAGCCTGAGTTTTACGGAGACGGGTTCTGCCACAGGGTCGCTCCGTTGTCCCTGAGCCATTTTTCGCAGGCTTTATACTCTGGCATCACAGATGCCACCACTGCATAAAAGGCAGGGGAATGATTCATTTCTTTTCTGTGGGAAAGTTCGTGTACTACAACATAATCCAGGACTTTTTCCGGGGCGAAGATCAGCCGCCAGTTGAAATTCAGGTTTCCTTCGCTGGTGCAGCTTCCCCAGCGGGTTTTTTGTTCCCGGATCGTGATACGGCCGTAGGTTACGCCCATTTTTCTGGCGTAGGCTGCGGTTTTTCTTTTGAATATTTTTCTGGCGGATTCCATATAATAACTGCGGCGGAATTCCGAAAGAGGCGGGTTTTCAGCCTGGGGCTGTGCCGGCCTGGAGGCAGAGTGGGAGAGGTGCTTCAGGATCCAGCTTTCTTTCTGGGAGAGAAAACGCTGGATGGTGGAATCTGGCATTGTGTGCGGAGCACGGACAGTCACCTGACCGGAAACGCTGACCTGGATCGCCAGGGTTTTCCGGCTACTGCGGATAATGCGGTAGGGAAAGGGATGAGATATCATAAAAAAACTCCTTTTGGTCAATACAGAAATCTATATACAAAACAGAAATCTATATACAAAAAAGACAGTCGCTGACGGTTCGACTGTCTTTCCTTTTACTTATAAGCTTATAACTAAAATATTCCGTGGTCTATTACGCAATGCTGTTGACAGCTTTGGAAAGACGGGAAATCTTTCTGGCGCAGTTATTTTTGTGATAAACGCCCTTGGATGTAGCTTTGCTGATTGTGGAGATTGCGTCCTTAAGAGCAACCTCTGCAGCTGCCTTATCCTTATTCTCAACTGCTGTCTCAACTTTCTTGATGGAAGTCTTAACTGCAGAACGGATTGCTTTGTTTCTTGCAGCCTTAGTGCTGTTAACTAAGATTCTCTTCTTTGCGGATTTAATGTTAGCCAATTCGTACACCTCCGATTCCTTAAAAATATAATATTAAATTACATTCACAGGAACAGACACGGGCGCTCCTATGAAACATGCTTATATATATTATTATACGTGCACAGGAATGTCAAGATGTTTTTCGCAAAAATTCCAAAAAAATATGCAAAAAATACCAGATGCTGTGTGGAAAAGGGGAAATGATACATATTTATGGGAAAAAGGGGAAATAATAAAAGGGAAAACACCGGAAAAGCTGCAGGCAGCAGCGAAAAAGTCTTTGCAATCTTACAGAAAAAGAGGATGAGAGTATGGCTGGAAGGAGCAGAATCAGAACAGACCTGGCGCTGGAAGCAACGGAACGCTTTCAGGCGGAAAACGTAGAAGTACGTGGAGTAGAGATCAGGGAAAGATACGATGAGGAAAAGGATGTTCGGACTACCGTAGTGCGGATCACAACGGAAAATGGAGCCAGGACCATGGGAAAACCACAGGGGACCTATATTACCATTGAGGCACCGGATCTTTCCGTTCCGGATGAGGATTATCACAGGGAGATCTCGGAAGAGGTGGCACATCATTTGAGGGAGCTGATCGATCTCGGACGGCAGCAGTCGATCCTGGTGGTAGGCCTTGGAAATCAGGAGATTACTGCGGATTCCCTTGGCCCTCGTGCAGTTTCCAATCTTCATATGACAAGGCATGTGATCCGGGAATATGGGCTGAAGAGCAATGAACATATGAAAATGCATCAGATCAGCGGGATCGTTCCGGGTGTGATGGCACAGACCGGAATGGAAACTCTGGAAATTGTTCGGGGTGTTGTTTCTGAGACAAAGCCGGATTTGGTGATCGCCGTAGATGCGCTGGCGGCCAGAAGTACGACAAGACTTAACCGGACGATCCAGATCACGGATACCGGGATCAGTCCGGGCTCCGGCGTGGGGAATCACAGGGAAGGCCTGAATGAAGAAAATCTTTCGGTCCGTGTGATCGGGATCGGTGTTCCGACTGTGGTGGATGCGGCTACTATTGTCCATGATTCCATGGCAGAGCTTCTGGAGGCACTGGAGGAGGATGAGCAGAAGGAGTTTCTGGAAGAAATGATCTCACCGAAGCTTTACACCATGTTTGTAACACCAAAGGATGTGGATGAAACGGTACGATATTTAAGCTTTACCATTTCCGAGGGACTGAATCTGGCTTTTTCCGATAGTCTAATCGAAGAGGACAGGTCATAAAATACCATAAGAGGTGATCGTGGGTGACGAATATCCAGAGGGCTTTCTGCGTGGTTTTGAGCCTGATCTTCCTGGGGGTGGTGGCTGTCCTTCCGGGAGATTTTTTCAGGCATGGTGAGATCTACAGACAGCTGCCGCTGTATTGCTTTCTGGAAAAGAAAGCTCTGCAGAAGGAAAATGGCAGAGACCGGGAAACAGAGATGCTTTTGCAGGAAAAAAACGCAGAGCATCTGGGTGAAGAAGTGGAAGCAGAGAACCGAAAAGAGCAGGAGACGCTGCTGATGGCCGAGGCGGAAGAAGTGGAGAAGAAAGAAGCCCTTCAGAAGAAAGAAGAGCTTCAAAAGAAAAAAGAAATCCAAAAGAAAGAAGCGGAAGAGGCAGAAATGGCAGGGAAAAAATCCTCTGCCGGCAAAAAAAATGAAAAGGAGACTGTTAAGGGAAATACAGAACAGGAAGTTGCTGAGCCAGAAATTACAGAGCCAGGAGGTTCAGAACAGGAAGCTACGGAGCCGGGGGACACAGAACCGGAGACTCCTCCGTCAGAGGAGAACCAATCCGGTGAAAATACTGCGAAGGAACAGGAGACTGTGGCACTGCCACATCCGCAGATTGACTTGTCTCAGGCGAAACTGGCAGATTTTGACTATGTGATGAATCAGTTTTTTATATTGGATTCCAATACGGAAACGAATGCGCAGCAGATCAGTGCGCCCCGTTTTCTGAAGGAGGATCTGTCCGTTAAAAAGGATTCATCGGTACCCCAGATCCTGATCTATCATACCCATTCCCAGGAGGCTTTTGCAGATTCAAGAGAAGGACAGACTGAGGACACCATCGTAGGAGTGGGAGATCATCTTACTGAACTTCTGGAAAAAACATATGGATACCAGGTCATTCATATAACAGATGCCTTTGATATGATGGGAGGAACACTGGACAGGAGCAAGGCTTATGATTATGCCAGGGCATCCATAGAAAAAGTGTTGGAAGAAAATCCCACCATTGAAGTTGTGATCGACCTTCACAGAGATGGTGTGCCGGATGAGCGTCATCTGGTAACGCAGGTGAATGGAAAACCTACTGCTCAGCTGCTTTTTTATAATGGATTAAGCTATACAGTCAGTCAGGGGGCAGTGAGTTATCTGCCCAATCCTTACATAGAAGAGAATCTGGCATTTTCCTTTCAGCTGGAATATCAGGCGGCACAGTATTACCCCGATCTTTACCGGGGGATCTATCTGGCAGGTCTTCGCTATAATCTGCATCTTAAGCCACGGGCCCTGCTTCTGGAGGCCGGAGCACAGACAAATACCGTGGAGGAAGTCCGAAATGCCATGGAACCATTTGCAGATATCTTAAACAGAGTTCTGAAAGGCAGTGACAAAGAAGGCTGAAATATGATATGATAAAGAGCAGTATGGAAAAATATGCGTTCTGAACGCTTTATACGAGAGAAATTTAAGGAGGACTTCCTGAATGATAGACCAGAGTAAAATTCGGAATTTTTGTATCATTGCACATATCGACCATGGCAAGTCAACACTTGCGGACCGTATCATCGAGATGACGGGACTTCTTACAGAGAGGGAAATGCAGGCCCAGGTTCTGGATAACATGGACCTTGAGAGAGAACGAGGAATCACCATCAAATCCCAGGCGGTTCGTATTGTATACAAAGCCAAGGACGGAAATGAGTATATTTTTAACCTGATCGATACCCCGGGACATGTGGACTTTAACTATGAAGTTTCCCGAAGCCTTGCTGCCTGTGACGGAGCGATCCTTGTTGTGGATGCAGCACAGGGAATCGAAGCTCAGACACTTGCCAATGTATATATGGCACTGGACCATGATCTGGATGTGGTTCCGGTGATCAACAAGATCGACCTTCCAAGTGCGGATCCGGAGCGTGTTATCAATGAGATCGAGGATGTGATCGGAATCGAAGCGCAGGATGCACCGCAGATCTCCGCAAAAACAGG
Source organism: Blautia sp. MB18-30 (assembly GCF_023669475.1). Lineage (NCBI taxonomy): Bacteria > Bacillati > Bacillota > Clostridia > Lachnospirales > Lachnospiraceae > Blautia > Blautia sp. MB18-30. The sequence goes on from NZ_JAMOYY010000009.1 coordinate 34,402, forward strand.
ACTGAATGTAGACCAGGTCCTGGAGCAGATCGTCAATAAGGTCCCGGCGCCGGCGGGGGATGTGGATGCACCTCTGAAGGCTCTGATCTTCGATTCTGTTTATGACCCTTATAAGGGTGTTATCGTATTTTGCAGAGTGAAGGACGGACGTGTGAAAAAGGGCACGAGGATCCATATGATGGCGACCGGATTCACCACGGAGGTTGTGGAGGTTGGATATTTTGGAGCGGGTCAGTTTATCCCGTGTGACGAGCTGACAGCAGGTATGGTCGGATATATCACAGCCAGCATCAAGAATGTCCGTGATACCCGCGTGGGTGATACGGTAACGGATGCGGACAACCCCTGTGCAGAGGCACTTCCGGGATATAAGAAGGTAAACCCTATGGTTTATTGTGGCCTTTATCCGGCAGATGGTGCCAAGTACGGCGATCTCCGTGACGCGCTGGAGAAGCTTCAGCTCAACGATGCTTCCCTTTATTATGAACCGGAGACATCGGTCGCTCTTGGATTTGGTTTCCGCTGCGGCTTCCTGGGACTTCTTCATCTGGAGATCATCCAGGAGCGTCTGGAGAGAGAGTATAACCTGGATCTTGTAACTACAGCACCGAGTGTTATCTATAAGGTCTATAAAACCAATGGTGAGATCATCGAGCTGACCAATCCCACCAACCTTCCGGATCCTTCAGAGATCGAATACATGGAAGAGCCTATGGTGAAGGCGGAGATCATGGTAACCACAGAGTTCATTGGTGCGATCATGGATCTCTGCCAGGAGAGACGTGGTCAGTATGAAGGCATGGAATATATGGAAGAAACCCGTGCACTCCTGAAATACAGACTGCCGCTGAACGAGATCATTTATGATTTCTTTGATGCACTGAAATCACGTTCCAGAGGTTATGCATCCCTGGATTACGAACTGGACGGATATGAGAGAAGTGAGCTTGTAAAGCTGGATATCCTTGTGAATAAAGAAGAAGTGGATGCTCTTTCCTTTATCGTGCATGCAGATACTGCTTACGAGCGTGGAAGAAAGATGTGTGAGAAGCTGAAAGACGAGATCCCGAGACAGCTCTTTGAGATTCCGATCCAGGCAGCTATCGGAAGCAAGGTCATTGCCAGAGAGACGGTAAGAGCCATGCGTAAAGACGTACTTGCCAAGTGTTACGGTGGAGATATCTCCCGTAAGAAGAAGCTTCTGGAAAAACAGAAGGAAGGTAAGAAACGTATGCGTCAGGTAGGTAACGTGGAGATCCCGCAGAAGGCATTTATGAGTGTCCTGAAGCTGGATGATAAATAGGAGATGACTTTTTGAAAAAAAATATAAAAAAACTGTTTCTGGCAGCAGGACTTCTGGCTATAACAGGAGCTCTGCTTACCGGATGTGGTTCAAAGAAGAAAAATGCAGAAGAGGAAAGTGTGATCAAAATCAGTACAGCGCCGGAACCGACTGCCACTCCTGATCCGAAAACCGTAGATCCGGATGCAGTGACGAGCAATGGAAATCTGACAATGGTCAATGAGTACCTGGCAGAAAACGGCAGTGAGGCATTGGGGATCGATGGCGTGACACCGACACCGGCTGCTTCGGATGGAAGCACGGATAATGCGGATAGTGCCGGTGAAGACACAAGCTCCGATGAGGATAATGATACATCAGGTAGTGGTGGAGAGGAAGGAGCCATGGATGGAGAATGAGGCGAAAAAACCGCTGGAGCTCTATATCCATATTCCGTTTTGTGTAAAAAAATGCGATTACTGTGATTTCCTTTCCGGACCTGCCGGAAAAGAGAGGCAGCGTGAATATTTCCAGGCTCTGGAAAGGGAGATTGCCGCTGTTCCGGATTTTTCGGACAGGGAGATCACCACAGTTTTTATCGGCGGAGGAACACCTTCCGTGCCGGATCCGTCTCTTGTTGGAGAGATGCTGGATCAGATCAGAAATAAGTTTTTTGTGGCCCCGGATGCTGAGATCACCATCGAAGCAAATCCGGGGACTTTATATAAAGAAAAACTTCAGATATATCTGGAACACGGGATCAACCGGCTGAGTCTGGGGCTTCAGTCCCCGCAGAATCGGGAATTAAAGATCCTTGGAAGGATCCATACGTGGGAAGAGTTTCAGGAGAGCTTTTTTATGGCAAGGGATGCAGGCTTTTCCAACATCAATATCGATCTGATGAGTGCCATTCCGGAACAGACCTATGCAGACTGGGAAAAAAATCTCCGCACGGTGGCAGGGCTTTCGCCAGAACATATTTCCGCCTATAGTCTGATCATTGAGGAAGGCACTCCTTTCGGGGAGAGAAAGCTGAAATTGCCGGATGAGGATACGGAGTACCGTATGTATGAGAATACGGCAGGGATCCTGGAGGAATATGGGTTTCATCAGTACGAGATCTCCAATTATGCGAAAGGCGGACGGGAATGCCGTCATAATAAGGGATACTGGCAGAGGATCGATTATCTGGGACTGGGACTTGGGGCGTCTTCACTTCTGGAGCATATGCGTTTTTCCAATACTGCGGATATGAAGGAATATATTGGAAACAGTGCGTTTCCGGATAAGATCCGCCAGAATATGGAAAGCCTTACAGAGGCAGATGAGATGGCTGAGTTTATGTTTCTGGGGCTTCGGATGACAGAGGGCGTTTCAATGGAAGCGTTTGCGAAATATTTCGGAAAAAATATGGAAAACGTTTACGGAGAGGTCCTGAAAAAACATCTGGAGATCGGAATGCTGGAACAAAAAGGAGACAGGATATATCTTTCGAGAAAGGGAATCCATGTGAGCAATGGAGTGATGGCGGATTTTCTGCTGTAGAAAAATTTGTCGATTTTTTCACCTTGACGAACGGATGTTCTGGCAGTATACTGATAAAAAATCAGAAGTTTTACAGCGGAATAAGAGAGGTAGATTCTGCTGTTGAGAAGAATACCGGAGTATTTTTTATGACCGGACAGAGTAGGAGGCTTTCATGTCAGCAGAAGCAAACGATAAGAAGCGTTTTATCAGGATACGCGGAGCCAATGAGAATAATCTTAAGAATCTTAGCGTCGATATTCCCAGAGACCAGTTTGTGGTACTTACCGGACTCAGCGGCTCCGGTAAGTCATCTCTTGCATTTGATACCATTTATGCAGAGGGACAGAGACGTTATATGGAGTCACTTTCTTCCTATGCGAGGCAGTTCCTGGGACAGATGGAGAAACCGGATGTGGAGAGTATCGAGGGCCTTCCGCCGGCAATCTCCATTGATCAGAAGTCAACGAACCGGAATCCCCGTTCTACAGTGGGTACGGTAACGGAGATCTACGATTATTTCCGACTTCTGTATGCCCGTGTGGGAATCCCGCACTGTCCCAAATGTGGAAGGGAAATCCGCAAACAGACGGTAGATCAGATGGTGGATCAGATCATGACGCTTCCGGAACGCCAGAAGATCCAGCTTCTTGCACCGGTAGTGCGGGGCCGCAAGGGAACCCATGTTAAACTTCTGGATCAGGCCAGAAGAAGCGGATATGTGAGAGTGCAGATTGACGGAAATCTCTATGAGCTTTCTGAGGAGATCAAGCTGGATAAGAATATCAAACATAACATTGAGATCGTTGTGGATCGACTTATTGTGAAACCGGGAATAGAGAAGCGTCTTTCCGATTCTATTGAAACCGTGCTGGATCTGGCGGATGGTCTGCTGGTAGTAGACACTATGGACGGGAAGCTTCTGAATTTCAGTCAGAGTTTTTCCTGTCCGGATTGCGGCATCAGCATTGATGAGATCGAACCCAGGAGCTTTTCCTTTAATAATCCATTTGGTGCCTGCCCGCAGTGTCTGGGTCTTGGATATAAGATGGAATTTGATATCGATCTGATGATTCCGGATAAGAAACGGAGTATCAATGAAGGGGCTATCGCTGTTCTCGGATGGCAGTCCTGTACTACGCAGGGAAGTTTTTCCAGAGCAATCCTGGATGCCCTGGCAAGGGAATATGAATTTTCTCTGGATACACCTTTCTGCGAGTATCCGAAGAAGGTACAGGATATCCTCATCCATGGTACCGGCGGTCATTCTGTGAAGGTTTATTATAAAGGACAGCGGGGAGAGGGCGTTTACGATGTGGCGTTCCCGGGACTGATTCGCAATGTGGAGCAGAGATACCGTGAAACCGGTTCCGAGGCCATGAAGCAGGAATACGAGAGCTTTATGCGGATTACTCCGTGCACCACATGTAAGGGACAGAGGCTGAAGAAGGAGTCACTGGCAGTGACCGTGGCGGATAAGAATATTTATGAAGTGACCAATATGCCGGTACAGAAGCTGCAGGGCTTTTTCCGCGATCTGAAGCTTTCAAAGCAGCAGGAGCTTATTGGAAGACAGATCCTGAAGGAAATCCGCGCCAGGGTTGGATTTCTGGCAGAGGTTGGCCTGGAGTATCTTTCACTTGGAAGAGCTACCGGAACCCTTTCCGGCGGAGAAGCTCAGAGGATCCGTCTTGCCACACAGATCGGATCCGGGCTTGTGGGGGTTGCATATATCCTGGATGAGCCGAGTATCGGGCTTCACCAGAGAGATAATGACAAGCTTCTGGGGGCACTGATGCGTCTCCGTGATCTTGGCAACAGTCTGATCGTGGTGGAGCATGATGAAGATACCATGCGTGCTGCAGACTGTGTCATCGATATCGGCCCCGGAGCCGGAGAACATGGCGGACAACTGGTCGCAATGGGGACAGCTGAGGATCTGATGAAAAATGAGCAGTCTGTGACAGGAGCTTATTTAAGCGGAAGGCTGAAGATCCCGGTACCGGAAGTGAGGAAGGAACCAACCGGATTTCTTCATATAAAGGGTGCGGCAGAGAACAACCTGAAGCATATCGACGTAGATATTCCTCTGGGAGTGATGACCTGTATCACAGGTGTTTCCGGCTCCGGTAAGAGCTCTCTGATCAATGAAATCCTGTACAAGAGACTTGCCAGAGACTTGAACCGTGCCAGAGTGATCCCCGGGAAACATGATGACATCCTGGGTATCGATCAGCTGGATAAGGTGATCAATATCGACCAGTCCCCGATCGGAAGAACTCCCCGTTCCAATCCTGCCACATATACCGGAGTTTTTGACCAGATCCGTGATCTTTTTGCAGCCACCGCAGATGCCAAGGCAAAGGGCTACAAGAAAGGCCGTTTCAGTTTTAATGTCAAGGGCGGACGGTGCGAGGCCTGCAGCGGTGACGGAATCATCAAGATCGAGATGCATTTTCTTCCGGATGTATATGTGCCTTGCGAAGTCTGCAAGGGCAAACGCTACAATCGTGAGACTCTGGAAGTGAAGTATAAGGGCAAGAGCATTTATGATGTATTGAATATGACTGTGGAAGAAGCACTGACATTTTTTGAGAATGTACCGTCGATCCGGAGAAAGATCGAGACCTTGTATGATGTAGGGCTTTCCTATATCCGTCTGGGTCAGCCCTCCACCACTCTTTCCGGAGGAGAAGCACAGCGTATCAAGCTTGCCACAGAACTCAGCAAGCGCAGTACCGGAAAGACGATCTATATCCTGGATGAGCCTACCACAGGACTGCACTTTGCGGATGTCCACAAGCTGATCGAGATCCTGCGCCGTCTGTCTGAAGGAGGAAACACCGTTGTGGTCATTGAGCACAATCTGGATGTGATCAAGACGGCAGATCATATTATTGATATCGGACCGGAAGGCGGTGACAGAGGCGGAACGGTAATTGCCAGAGGAACTCCGGAGGAAGTAGCAGAGAATCCGGTTTCCTACACCGGTAAATATGTGAAAAAATATCTGGAACAGAAATAACCGGTAAAAGTTCTTTTCAATTTCTGTGGTTTTGTATATAATGAAGTGCGGGAACGTTCCGGCACAGACCGGAACAGAATAAGTCATAAATGCGTCAGCATACAGAATGCGTATGACGCAGGCGGGAGGATTTATGCCGGCAAAGGATATTGGAATCGATCTGGGAACCAGAAACAGTCTGGTGTTTTCCACAGGCAAGGGAATCGTTTTAAGAGAGCCCTCTGTGGTTGTTTATGATAAAGATACAGAGAAGATCAGAGCAATCGGTGAGGAAGCCAGACAGATGGCAAGCCATCTGACTTCCAATATGGAAGTGATCTGGCCAATCCGAAGAGGTGTGATCGTAGATTATAATGTAATGGAAAAGATGCTGAAATATTTTATTTCACAGGCTATGGGACGGAGAGCGTTCCGGAAGCCGAGAGTCAGCATCAGTGTTCCGAGCGGGATCACAGAGATTGAGCGTAAAGCAATTGAGGAAGCTGCCTATCAGTCAGGAGCCAGGGAAGTTTTTCTTGTGGATGAGCCCATTGCTGCTGCTATCGGGGCAGGTGTAGACATTACCAAGCCATTTGGCAATCTGATCGTGGACATCGGTGCAGGGACCACGGATGTTGCGGTCGTATCCGTAGGAGGTGTGGTTGTTTCCGCATCTGTGAAGGTTGCAGGAGATAATTTTGATCATGCGATCATGAATTATGTACGTGAGAAGCACAGCCTCTTTATCGGGGAGGATGCAGCGGAGAATATCAAGATCAAGATCGGAACAGCCAGTGAAGAAGCGGATCTTCGCACGATGGAGGTCAAGGGCAGAAATATCATCACAGGACTTCCGAAGGTGGCAACACTGACTTCTGAGGAGATCCGGACCGCTTTGCGGGAAACGACCGGACAGATCGTAGAGACAGTCCATGGCGTTCTTGAGAAAACACCGCCGGAGCTGGCGGCAGATATCATGGACCGAGGAATCGTTCTTACAGGCGGAGGTGCCATGCTGCATGGAATGGATGCATTGATCGAGCAGAAAACAGGAGTCAGCACATTGACTGTGCAGGATGCAATGCTTGTAGTGGCTGCCGGAACAGGAAAATATGCGGAAATCATGTCAAGGATGTAAACCGTTATGAGTCGTCTGGACGGCACAGGGTCAGAGAAGAGACTGCCGCAGGAAACTCATACAGATAAGGCGCTGCAGCTGCAGTGCCTTTTGCTGTTATCAGAGGTTTACAGATGGAGAAAAAAATGAGTGAGACAGTTACAGGATATATAGATCATGTGATCTTCCGAAATGAAGATAATGGATATACGGTCATGGTACTGAAAGGGATGGAAGAGGAACGGGAACTGACCTGTGTGGGGACATTTCCTGCGATCACCCAGGGGGCTGCCATTGAAGCTTCCGGAAATTATACAACACATCCGGTGTATGGCAAGCAGTTTCAGATAGCCTCCTACGTAGAAAAAATGCCGGAGGATGCACTGGCCATGGAGCGTTATCTGGGTTCCGGTGCGATCAAGGGGATCGGAGCGGCACTGGCAGCCAGGATCGTACGTCGTTTCGGTGATGATACTATGCGTATTGTAGAGGAAGAGCCGGAGCGGCTGGCTGAGATCAAGGGAATCAGCGAAAAAAAGGCCATGGAGATCGCAGAACAGATGACGGAGAAAGCAGATATGCGCCGCGCTATGATCTTTCTCCAGAAATACGGGATATCACTGAATCTCGGCGCAAAGATCTATCAGAAATATGGGCAGACTGTATATGGAGTCCTGCAGGAGAATCCGTATCGCCTCGCAGAGGATATCAGTGGTGTGGGATTCCGTATCGCAGATGAGATCGCTTCCCGGATCGGGATCCATACAGATTCAGATTACAGGATAAGAAGCGGAATGTTGTATACTCTCCTACAGGCTTCAGGAGAAGGCCATATCTATCTCCCGAAGGAGGAACTTTTTTCCAGGGCATCCGGACTTTTGGGAGTAGATTCCTCCTACATGGAAAAACATCTCATGGATATGGTAGTAGACCGGAAACTGATCCTGAAAGAAACAGAAGACGGTGCAGTTGTCTATCCCACACGATATTATTATCTTGAGCTGAATTCAGCCAGAATGCTCTGTGAGCTGAACATCCTCTGCCCGGAAGATGAGGAGATGATGGAGAAACGGATCAACAGGATCGAAAAGGAGACAGGAACCCGGTTAGATGAAATGCAGAAACAGGCAGTGGCGGCAGCTGCCAGTCATGGTCTGTTCATTCTGACCGGCGGGCCGGGAACCGGAAAGACTACAACGATCAATGCGATTATCCGTTATTTTGAAGAGGAAGGCGCTGAGCTGCGGCTTGCAGCTCCCACCGGCCGTGCAGCCAAGCGAATGACAGAGGCTACCGGATACGAGGCTCAGACGATCCACAGACTTCTGGAGCTGAATGGAATGCCGGAGGAAGAGCAGGAAGGCCGTGCAGTTCATTTTGACAGGAATTCGGAGAATCCGCTGGAAGCGGATGTGATCATCATTGATGAGATGTCCATGGTAGATATCGCACTGATGCATTCATTGCTTCTTGCAGTGACAGCAGGGACCAGACTGATCCTGGTAGGTGATGAAAATCAGCTTCCCAGTGTAGGCCCGGGAAATGTTCTGAGGGATATTATCCGCAGCGGCTGTTTTCCGGTAGTAGAGTTGAAAAAGATTTTCCGCCAGGCATCTGAAAGTGATATTGTGGTGAATGCACATAAGATCAACCGGGGCGAGCAGGTGACCATCAATAACAAGAGCCGGGATTTCTTTTTTCTGAAAAGATATGACGCGGACATCATTATCCGTGTGGTGATCGCACTGATCCAGGAGAAGCTTCCGCGTTATGTAGATGCAAAGCCCTATGAGATCCAGGTGCTCACGCCTATGCGTAAGGGACTTTTAGGTGTGGAGCGGCTGAACCAGATACTTCAGAGATATCTGAACCCGCCGGATGAAAAGAAAAAGGAGAAAGAGATCGGACAGCGCCTTTTCCGTGAAGGGGATAAGGTGATGCAGGTGAAGAACAATTACCAGCTGGAGTGGGAAATCCTTGGACGATACAAGATTCCTGTGGATAAAGGTGTGGGCGTGTTTAATGGAGATACCGGTATTATGACGGAGATCAATGAATTTGCGGAAACGGCCACCGTGGAATTTGAGGATGGCAGACAGGCAGAATATTCCTTCAAACAGCTTGAGGAACTGGAACTTGCCTATGCAGTGACCATACATAAGTCCCAGGGCTCAGAATATCCGGCAGTGATCCTTCCGATCCTTTCCGGACCAAGGATGCTGATGAATCGGAATCTTCTGTATACAGCAGTGACCAGAGCCAGAAAATGTGTTACCGTAGTAGGCAGCGAGACCACTTTTGCGGAGATGATCCGTAATGAAAAACAGCAGCAGAGATACAGCTCTCTGGACAGACGGATCCGGGAGCTGGATGAATCTGAACAGAAGGAGAGCGCCATCGGGGAGAAAGGACTTTCTTGAAAAAAACAGCAGATTTTTTACTGGACATGCTTTACCCGAAAAAATGCCCGCTGTGTCATCAGATACTGAAAGAAAAAGACCGGCTGATCTGTCCGGAGTGTTCCGGAAAGGTCAGGCCTATATCCGGTCCCAGGTGTATGAAATGCGGAAGACCGGTAAAAATGGAAGAGGAATACTGTGAAGATTGCCGCAAGGGTGCCCATCATTTTACGGAGGGCAGAAGTATTTTCTGGTACGGAGAGGTCTGGAGACAGTCTCTGGTACGATTTAAGTATTACGGATGTCGGGAATATGGGGATTTTTATGCAAAGGCAATGAGCGTCTTCGGAAAAAAATATCTGGAACGGTGGAAGCCTGATCTGATCGTTCCCGTTCCTCTGCATCCCAGAAAAAAAAGGATGAGAGGTTTTAACCAGGCAGCATATCTGGCAGAAAGGCTCAGTGTTCTTACGGGGATCCCATGGAATGAGCATCTGGTAAAGAAGATACGAAGCACAAGATCTCAGAAAAAACTTAATGCCATACAGAGGCGTCAGAACCTGAAAAATGCATATCAGGTAACCGAAAAGATCCCGGGTTTTTCTGTACTTGTGGTGGATGATGTATACACAACAGGAAGTACGGCAGATGCCATGGCAATGTGTCTTCTTGAGGCCGGTGCAGAGAAAGTTTATTTTCTGACAATATGCGCAGGAAGGGCATGAAACAGCCGAAAAAACACTTTTCATAGGTATGGAACTATGCTACAATAAATTTGATTGCAGTTAAACAGTATAACTGTATGGAAAGCGTAATGCAGATCATATATCGGGGATTTTCCTGATAAAGAAAGCTTATGAGGAGTTATTTTTATGGTAAATGAAGAAAAAGTGAAGATCATGAACCGTCTGGCCATGTATGAGCATGGAGAAGGCAGGAAGTATCTTCCGGTGAGCAGATATTATCGAAGTGATTATATTGGACTTGCACTGATCAGAAACTTTTTTCTGGTAACGATCGGATATATATTGGGACTTGCAGGCGTTGCCGCATATTTCAGCGAATATCTTATGGATAATGTGAATAAGATTAATCTGGTCGAGGTTGGGATCTATATCATCGTCGGTTATCTGATCGTGCTTGTTGTATATTCGATACTGACCTACATCCAGTATTCTGTGAAATATTTCCGGGCAAAAAAAAGTGTCAGGGAATATTATCAGGATCTTACAAGACTGGAAAAAATCTACGGGCGGGAGGAAAAAAGAAATCCGGTCCGGAGAAATGCAGGAGGACATAGAAAATGACAGCTTTACTTGAGATCAAACAGAATATCAAAAGATTTTACGGACAATATGAAGTATATATACTGCCGGTCCTGAAGTTTGTTCTGGCATTTGCCTATTTTCTCTGGATCAACAGCAATATGGGCTACATGAAACAGCTGGATAATATTTTTGTTGTCCTGATCCTGGCGCTTGTATGTTCGATCCTTCCGGTTTCCGTGATGATGTTTATGGGATTTGCGTTGATGATCGGGCACTGTTATGCAGTCGGGATCGAAACGGCAGGATTTATGCTGCTTCTTATTCTGTTTATGCTGATCCTGTTCCTAAGATTCAGCAGGTCACAGAATCTTGCAATGATCCTTACACCACTTTCCTTCGGATTTGGTGTTCCTGCACTTATGCCGATCGGAGCAGGCCTGCTGGGTAGTGCATTGTCAGCGCTTCCGGCCGGATGCGGTGTTGTGATCTATTATTTTATACGGTTTGTACATGCACAGTCGGCGGCACTCAGTGATCCTGCCGCAGAGATCACAGAAAAACTGAAGCTGATCTCTGACGGACTTGTCCACAACTGGGCAATGTGGATCACGGTGATCGCGTTTGTGGTAGTGATCCTGTTTGTGAACCTTCTGAGAACACGGGCGTTTGATTATGCATGGAGGATCGCTGTCATTGCCGGCGGCGTGATCTATATCCTGGTTATCCTTGCCGGAGATTTCTGCATTAGTATTACGGTAGCCATGGTGCCGATGATCCTGTCCACAGTGATCTCCGTACTGGCAGGATTTGTTCTGGAGTTCTTTGTTTTTGGCGGAGATTACAGCAGAACAGAACGTCTGGAATATGAGGATGATGAGTACTATTACTACGTAAAAGCCGTTCCGAAGGCAACGGTCGCCACTTCTGAGAGAAGCATCAAAAAGATCAATGCGGAGCCGGTAAAAGAAGAAAAAAAAGAAGACAATGTTGTGTCTTTCAGTGATGATGTATTTCCTGAGAAGAACGAAATGCATACAGTAAAGATGCCGGATATGGTTTCCGAAAATACAGTAAGTGAGAAACCGCAGGGATTGGACAAGATCGATTTCGAAAAACAGCTGGAGGAATCGCTGAAGGATCTTTAAACAGGAACGATTGGAATAGCTCAGGAAGAAAGGAGGAGACTTATGCAGAATGTGCTGACAGTTGTGGCCGGATATCTGGGGAAGATTTCCCTTCCGGGATTTGGCGTGATAGATATCATTGAGATCGGACTGATTTCCTTTTTTGTATATCAGTTTATGGCATGGATTAAATTTACACGTGCATATACCCTTCTGAAGGGCATTTTGATCGTCCTTGGATTTATCCTGGTCGCATATATCTTCAAAATGAATACGATCCTCTGGATCTTCCGGAACCTGGCTAATGTGCTGGTGATCGGTGTGATCGTAATCTTTCAGCCGGAGCTGAGGAAGGCGCTGGAGCAGCTGGGACAGAAGAAGTTTGTTTCCAACATTATTCCCTTTGATTCCGGCAGGGAAGTGCAGGAGCGTTTCAATGACAAGACTATCAACGAACTGGTAAAGGCCTGTTTTGATATGGGTGAAGTTAAGACCGGAGCACTGATCGTGATCGAGGAAGAGATCCGGCTTGACGAATATGTGAGAACCGGTATCAATATTGACGGTATCCTTACCAGTCAGCTGCTGATCAATATTTTTGAGCATAATACACCTCTTCATGACGGAGCGGTGATCGTGCGTGGGAACCGTGTAGTAGCAGCAACCTGCTATCTGCCTCTTTCAGATAATATGGAACTGAGCAAACAGCTGGGAACAAGACACAGAGCAGGTGTGGGTATCAGCGAAGCTACGGATTCTCTTACGATCATTGTTTCGGAAGAGACAGGACAGGTTTCAGTGGCCAGAGGCGGAGAACTGTCCAGAGGGCTTAACAGCAAGCAGCTTCGTGAAGTACTTGTTTCTGCTCAGAATAAAAAGGTTGTTGACAACGGTAAGCTGAGAAATCTGCTGAAAGGGAGAGTGAAACATGAAGAAAAATCTGACTAAGAACATCCCTTTGAAGATCATGTCGATTATTGTGGGAATCCTGGTGTGGCTGATCGTAGTAAATGTTGATGACCCTATCATTACGAAAGGCTTTGTGATCTCAGATGTGCAGATCATTAACGAAGCTTATGTGGATCAGCTGGGTGAGATGGTCATGCAGGATGACCGTGAAAATTCCGTACGTGTTTATATTACAGGTGATCGGAAGACAGTCAACCGTCTCACCTCAAGTGATATTAAGGCAGTTGCGGATCTGCAGCAGGCCCAGTCTACCGATACAGATCCTGTAATGATTCCCATTACAGCGACCTGCTCCGGGATACTGCCGGAAAACATTAGTGTATCACCGCAGAATCTGAGTGTCCATCTGGAAAAAAAGGTGACCAAAGAATTTGCGATCAATGTTACCAGTGATGACAGCAAGCCGGCACAGGGGCTGGAGATTGCTTCGCTCACCGCAAATCCGGAAAAAGTCCGTATTACAGGACCGGAATCTCTGGTTGGTAAAATAGATAGTGTGAGTGTGGATGTAAGTTCAAAACTTGACGGGATCGATCAGGATACGATGATCACGGACGCAGAACTGACTATCACAGATAAGAATCAGGACACTCTTTCATCAAATTCCATGAGCTATCTGAAATTTGACAACAACGGAAAGGTTAATGTCACGGCAAAGCTCTGGAAGGTGCGTTCTGATATACGGATCAGTGCGGGATATACAGGGGAACCAGCAGAAGGCTATGTTGTGGATAGTGTCACAACAGTACCGGAGACTTTCAGCGTAGCCGGAAGTGAGGAAGCACTGAACAATCTGAAACTTCAGGGAAATACCATTTATCTAGACAATGAGAATGTGGATATTTCAGGAAAGAGCAATGACGTGGAAAAGAAAGTAAACCTGTCAGAGCTTCTTCCGGATGGCCTCAAGCTGACATCAGGATCCAGTACGGACCTCTGGATCACAGTCAATATCCTGCCGGAGGGCAGTAAGATATACAGCTTCCCGACAGAGGATATCAAAGTAAAGGGTCTGCCTGATGATCTGCAGCTGGCATTTGAAGTTGCGGATATTGAACTGAAGGTGCAGGCGGAAGAAGGAGATCTTTCCCAATTTGATCTGAAGTCGGTGGGAGCAGTACTTTCCATGGATGACTGGGAGGAGGGAAGCTACGAAGTACCGATCAAAATCAGTCTTCCGGAAGGCTACAAGCTGCTGGAGGATGTAACCGCCGAGATCAAAATCTCCAAGGTTTCCAATGTAGACAGCAGCAGTCAGTAAGTAATCACAGCTTTGGACAAGGCTTGAAGGATAAGTAATATAAAGGGAGACAGCAGCAATGTTAAGTTATAAGGTAACGGTCAGGAACCCGTCAGGGCTTCATCTTCGTCCCGCAGGGCTTTTGTGCGGCGAGGCAATAAAATACAAATCGTCCATAACATTTCAGTATGCCGGAGGTACAGCGAATGCCAAAAGTGTTCTGAGTGTTCTGGGTGCCTGTGTTAAAAGCGGGGATGAGATCACACTGGTCTGCGAGGGTGAGGATGAACAGGCTGCGATAGATGCGCTTGTGGCTCTTATCGAAGGCGGACTGGGCGAATGATACGTAACAGATACAATAATTATTTACAGCAGCATGATCAGGAGGGATTATTGTGAAGAGAAGAGTTGTGGCAATTTTTCTCAGTCTGACATTATGCATGGGCGGAACTTTGGAAGCCGGCGCTGCGGCTTTGGAAAGTACAGACGTGCAGATGGCAGCAGAGACAGCCGGCGATCCGGCTGAGGATGTATTCAGTGATGAAGCGGAAACGACTGTACAGCAGCCGGAGACAGAAGCGGATCAAACAGGTAGTACTGACAGTACAGACAGTTCAGAAGAAACACCTGTTACACCGGAGAACCCCGCAGAGACACCGGATGTTATAGAAACACCGGAGATTACAGAGACACCGGAAACTACAGAAGCACCGGATGCGACAACAGAAGACAGTACAGATCCGGGCGATGATTTCAGTGCAGGTGATGCACAGGAACTGGATGCACCGTCAGCAGATACCGCAGTACAGAACAAAGTAGAGAACAACAAGGCAGAGGAAACTTCTGCTACCGGAGCATCACTGGTAAACGGTGTAGTCGTTGCCAAGACAAGTGACTGGGTTTCTGCAAACGGTTTTTACAGACTCCGCAAAAAGAAGGTTGCTGCATCTGCAGCCCCGGAGGGAAAAGCTTCTGAGGATCCTGCAGAAAGTAGCGAAGAAGAGCAGAAAACAACAGTTGATGAAACAGCTGCAGCAGCACAGGAGGTACAGCAGACTGAAGAGCTTCCGGATGGTGCAGCAGAGAGTGAGCAGGCTCAGGTACTCCAGAATGAGTCAGCAGAAGGAGAGCAGGAGACTGCAGCAGAAGAAGTTTCTACAGAGGAAGTATCCGCAGCAGAAGCTTCTGCAGAGACAGCATCCGCAGATGTAGTGTCTGCAGAGGAGACATCCGCAGAGACAGCACCCGTAGAAACAGAGACGGCAGTCGAAACATCAGAGAGCGTAGATAACGCAGAGACTCTTGCCCAGGATGAAGGGAACGCTTCTCAGGTATCAGAGACAGGTTCCATCGAAGATAATTATTTTACTGCGCAGGATGGTCTTCTTAAGATCAATACCAACGGACATGTGGGATATTATCTTTTTAATGAAGACGGATATCTGGTAACCGGCCGTATGACCCGTGAGCCAGGTGCAGCAGGTTATACCGGAACACAGAAGACAGAATGGTATTTCCTCGAAAACTCCAAAGCTTCCCTGTATTCGGATTCCACCGGAAAAGCAATCACACCGTGGACATCCAATCTTGGCCAGCAGAAGAGAAATTACTGGTTATGGACAGGAACTGTTTTCCGCTATTATAATTCCCAGGGTGATTACAAATCCATAGAGGCTCAGAACCTTGTAGGCAAGATCAAGAAGATCGGAAATGCTTATTATACACTGATGCGTAACGGAAAACCGCGAACAGGAATCCTGAAGCTGACAACCGGTTCCACAACATATCAGTATTACTTCCAGCCGGCATCAAAGGCAGGAGAGATTCCAGGAAAGCTTTTTTATGGCGGATGGACATATGTTTTAAACAGCAAAAATCAGAAACGTTTTATCTATTGTAGTCCGAAGGCTGCCACACGTGGACAGATCATGAAACATGGAGTTTATGTATCACCTGTAATGTCCAAGAAATATCGATATATGCTGAATGCCAGCGGCTATGTTATGACGAATACAATGGCGAAGGCGCAGAATAACGCATATTATGTTTCAGACAGCAAGGGCCGCATCATTACAAAAAAACTTGTGAAGTATAAAGGCAGCAGATATTATTTCGGAGGCAATGGCCAGAGAGTTTCCTGGAAGAACTGCTGGCATGGCTGCCCGGGTGCATCCAACAAGATTTATTATTTCGGAAGCACAGCAGGAAAAGTTGTTGAAAAATATGGCTGGCAGAAGGTGACCGACGCAAAAGGCCAGTTCTTCGGATGGTTTTACTTTGACAAAAACGGAAACCACTATAAGAGCCAGATGATAACAAACAAGTCCTCCAAAAAGAGCTATTACTTTAATAGCACAGGACAGCTTGCAACAGGAAAAACAAAGATCGGCAAAAAATACTATTTCTTTGCAACATCAGATGCCAATGCGCACAGAGGCTGGATGTACAAGAGTACATTGATCCGTTACCAGAATAAGTGGTATTATGCAGGCGGCAACGGTGTTCTGAAAAAGTCAGGCTGGCAGAAGGTAGGTAAATACTGGTACTATCTGCAGAACTATACCGTTGTGACAAATAAATCCATGAAGCGTGGTTCCGTAAATGGTTATCTGGACAGCCAGGGACGTTTTTCCACCGGCTGGGTGATCGTCAGCGATTACTATGATCAGGTCAAATATATCGATCCGGACAGCGGTTCCAAGTATCTGACCAATACAAGCAGATGGATCGATGGAAAACTGTATTACTTTGATAAGGATGGTTACCGCCGTAATGATGTTTCCAGTATTTACGGAGGACCATATTACCTGGAGGTTGATAAGACCAACGGTGTTATGACTGTATACACAAATAGTAGCAAGACCATTCCGGTTAAGACAATCCGTGTTTCTGTAGGTCTCTCCGGAACACCTACATGGGATGGTACATACAGACTGACCCGCAGTCTGAGATGGCAGCCACTGATGGGACCGTCCTGGGGACAGTATGGAACACATGTTGACGGATGCGGACAGGGAGGAATCTTTATCCATTCCGTAGCCGGATCGACCAGGAGTGTTTATAATCTTCCGGCAGGCGAGTACCTGAAGCTTGGTCAGCCTGCATCTCACGGATGTATCCGTACCTGTGTGGCTGATGCGAAGTGGGTATTTGAGAACTGTAACGGTTCTACGATCCACATTTACAGCAGCGGAAATTACGTTAACAATGAATCCTTCAAGGGACCGTTAGGCCGCAGACCGCTGGCAACCTTCCGTGGAGCCGGAAACTTTGATCCTACAGACCCGGAAGTTCCGTGATCTTTACCGAACAGTACCAGAAAGAAATATATAGAATAACCGAAGACCGATGTTCAGCTGTATGAAGCTGACATCGGTCTTTTTCCATATATGGCTTTACTTTCCATTTTTTCATATGTATAATAAAAGTTATGCACAAATAAACAACATAATTTATGGAAGGAAACTAAAATGAAAAACTGGAAGAAATGGCTGGTGGCAGGCTGTATGGCAGCACTGCTGGGAATCGGAACAATGGGAACTACAGCGATGGCCATGGGCGGCGGAGGCGTAGACCGAAGCGAGGCAGTTGCTGAGGAAGAAAAGGTCCCCAGCGGGAAGGCAACGCAGAATTCCAGGGTAAGTTCAAAGGCCTGGAAGAAGATCAACGGTGTCTGCTATAACGGAAGCGGCCAGAAGCTGGAAGGTGCTGTCACACGTGGAATCGATGTTTCTGAGTGGCAGGATACCATCAACTGGAGCCAGGTCAAAAAATCTAATGTAGATTTTGCCTTTGTCAGGATCTCCTATGGTCTGAACCATCTGGATAAGACATATGATTACAACATGAAACAGGCAGAGAAGGCAGGAATTCCGACAGGAACCTATGTGTACAGCCTTGCGCTGAACACACAGCAGGCACTGAAGGAAGCGCAGCTTGCTATCCGTAAAATGGATGGATATAAAGTATCCTATCCGGTGGTTTATGACATTGAATATGATCAGATGCGCAATCTTTCCGCATCACAGATCGCAGATCTGGCAAAGACCTTCTGCAATGAGGTAAAAAAAGCCGGATATCATCCAATGATCTACTGCAATACAGACTGGTATGACAACAAGCTTGACTGGAGCAAGATGACAGGTTATGATGTATGGCTTGCGCGGTATGGTGATACGATCCCGGCTCCTGACAAGAAAAAGTACAAATATACCATCTGGCAGTCCACCGATGGTGACGGTGGCGGATATCTGAATACCACCAAGGGTCTGGTTGCGGGAATCCCGTCTTATTCTACTGTAGATATTGACTTCGGTTATGTTGATTATACCAAGATCATCACATCCAGATGGCATGCACAGACCGGATACAAGGCATCCACCAGACCGGATACCAGCAACTATAAAGGAAAAACCGGCTGGGCAACAGAGAACGGAAAGAAATTTTATTATGTCAATGGTGTCAAAAAATACGGCTGGGTTCAGGTGAAAAATAAGAAATATTATATCCATAAGACCGCAGGAATGTGCCGTTCAAAGCTGATCAGAGATTCCAAGAATATTTCCAGGTATGTAGATAAAAATGGAGTCCTTGTGAAAAATACCTGGATCACCTATAAGGAGAAAAAATATTATTTTGACAAAAACGGACATGCGTTAAAGGGCATGAAAAAGGTTGGAAAGGACTATTATTATTTTCAGGCCAAATACGGATACATGATGAAACACGTGCGGTACATGAACAGCAGGAATGATGTATATTATTTTGGCGGTGACGGCGTTATGGTCAAAAAGGTATTCTATACATGGAGCGGAAACAATGAAAGCCATACCTATTATTTTGGCTCCAATGGAAAGATGCAGAGAGGCTGGCTCAAACTGGACGGAAAGAGATATTATTTTGATCCGGAAACAGGAATCATGTACAAAAACTGTACTATTGAGAAAAACGGAAAGAGCTATACATTCGATGAAGATGGTGTATACACAACTGTATCCGCAGCAAATAAGAAAAAATAAAAAAATGCCGGCAGCTTTACGTACGCTGCCGGCATTTTTATGATCATAAGGTATAAACAAGGATTCCTAGAATGATGATCAGATTTCCAATAATCTTTCCGCGGGAAATCTTTTCTTTCAGGATCCGCCAGGAAAACAGCAGGACAAAAACATAGGCGGCAGTATCGATCACCGGTCCGAATTTCATATCCACTTTGGTGTAGCACCAGGTATTCAGGAGCAACACTCCAAAAAAGATACCATAGGCCAGGATCACCCGCCAGTTCAGATATTCCCGGAGGGGATTTTTGTATTCCATATTGGCACTCTGCTTCAGAAGTACCTGGGAAATTGCCGAAAAAAAGGTTCCGGCCAGCATGATCAGCATAAATGTTCTATTCATATCTCTGCACCATCCAGACTCCGATCAGAACGATCAGGATGCCGATGATGTTCTGAAGCGAAAGATTTTCGTGAAAAATGATCACAGCCCATACCTGGGACCACAGAAGATAGACGCTTTTGTTGGCGTAGGCCGTGGAAAGGGAAAATTTTTTGATCACCTGCTGCCATGCAATGGCGTAGATCCCACAGTTTGCGATCATAAGAAAAAGAAATACATAGAGAAGAGGACTATGAAGCCCTTCTTTATTGTAATAAACCGATGCAAGCTTGGAAAAAACGCTGGTAAGAGAAAACAGCAGGATATTCAGATGAAGCTGAATATAATCTTTGATTTTTGTCATGTTTCCTCCATATCATAAATGCGATTATCATAGACTGATAATCAATATATATCATCCGGCAGGTTTATGCAAGAAAATGTTTGAACAATGTAATGGTTTACAACAGGAAATGAAAATGATAAGATTAAACGATAAGTGTCAATTGATACAAAAGAGAGGAAAAACGATATGTGTTTATATTCAGTGGTTGTTCCTGTATACAATTCAGAACATACGCTGCAGGAACTGTACACCCGTCTGGAAAAAGTATTCCGGGAAACGATAAAAGAAGAATTTGAACTGATCCTTGTAGATGACGGGTCCAGGGACCGGTCTTTTGCGGTTATGCAAGAACTCCGGGAAAAAGATCCCCATGTCAAGATCATCCAGATGGCAAGGAATTTTGGACAGCATCCTGCGCTTCTGTGCGGATTTGCCCACGCAAAGGGAGAGTTCATCGTAACTATGGATGATGACCTTCAGCATCAGCCTGAGGAGCTCCCCAAAATGATCAATGTAATGAAGGAACGTGACGATGTGGATGTGATCATTGCAAGCTATGAAGGACGTAAGCATAATCTGATTCGGAAGCTGGGCACAAAGCTGTCTGTATGGGCAACTTCCAAAATGCTCGGCAAGGATCCGAACCTTCAGATCACCAGTTATCGACTGATCCGCCGGTTTCTGGTGGAAGCCATGCTGAAGACCAATACATATCTTCCGCAGATCGGAAATCTTCTGGTTTTAAGCTCCAACCGTATCATCAATGTTCCGGTGCAGCATGCAGCACGTGCATATGGAAAGAGCGGATATTCTTTTCGCCGCCTTGTGAAGGATCTCATCTATGATATTACTGCCCATACGGCATTTCCGTTGCTTATGGTGCGAAACATCGGCATTGCCAGTTTTCTGGTAAGCTTTTTACTGGGGATCTATTATCTGGTGAGATATTTTCTGTGCGGGATCTCAGTGGAAGGCTGGACATCTCTGATGCTTGTGATGCTGGCATTTTTCGGACTGACATTGCTTTCGATCGGGATCATCGGTATTTATCTCATGAATATTCTCAATGAGGCCAAAAAGATGCCGCACTATGTGATCCGTCAGGAGGAGACAGACTGATGAAAAAAGAGATCGGCGGCTATCTGGAACTGGAAGAACCGGCGGGACAGGAATACTATCCGGATCTCTGCGGCGTGAATCTCGGAAGAACAGCGCTTTTGTGGCTGATGGAAGCACGCAGGTGCAAAAAAATCTACCTGCCATTTTTTCTCTGCGATTCCGTAACCGGTGCCTGTGAGAGGTCCGGGGCAGAAATCGAATTTTATCATATGGATGAAGGGTTGCATCCGGTTCTTGAGGAGAGAACGCTTCCGGAAGGAGAATATCTGTATCTGGTAAATTATTATGGCCAGCTTACCGATGATAAGATCCGGAAATATAAAAAAATCTATGGAAATATCATTGTGGATCATACGCATGCGTTTTTTCAGAAGCCGCTGCCGGGTGTGGACACTCTGTACTCCTGCAGAAAATTTCTCGGAGTCAGTGACGGAGCATATCTGTCTACCGATGCGGAACTGGAACCGGAAAAGAAGCCTCTGGACCATTCCATGGGAAGAATGGAGCATATTCTGGGACGTTATGAATATGATGCCGGAACCTTCTATCAGAAAATGCTGGATAATGCAGCAAATTATCATGAGATGGAGATCCGCCGAATGTCCCGTCTGACCGGAAACCTCCTCAGGACTATGGATTATTCCGGTATCAAAGCAAGAAGAGAACAGAACTACCGTCTGCTGTCGCAGCTTCTTCCTTCAAGGAATGCTTTTACAGGGGAGGTGCCGGAGGGACCGTTTGCCTATCCGTATTATCATAAGAACGGATTAGAGCTTCGACGCTGGCTGGCAGGCCGGAAGATTTTTGTGCCGACAAACTGGCGTAATATCCTGGAAGAATTTGACAGGGATACCATGGAATATGACTGGGCTGCCAATGTGCTGCCGCTTCCCTGTGACCAGAGATACGGGGCAGAAGAAATGCAGTATATCGCGGATTCCATAAGAGAATGGGAGGAAACGGAATCATGAAACACAGATTGCTGATACTGGGAACGTTGGGAGAATTTGAGCAGCTGGTGCAGAAGGCCCGCGAAAAAGGATACTACACCATTGTCTGCGACGGATATCCGGATGGTCCGGCAAGAAAATTTGCAGATGAGGCATTTCAGATCCCGGTAACAGATACGGAACGGATCGCCTGTCTCTGCCGAGAAAAAGAGATCGATGGGATCATCACATCCTTTTCCGACCTTCTTCTGGAATGTATGGTAAAGATCGCGGACCGGGCAGGAATCCCCTGTTATCTGAAACCGGAGCAGCTTCCCTGGTATCGTGATAAATCAGTGACCAGAGCACTGCTTACTGAACTGGGACTTCCCACTCCAGGCTTTCGAAAAATCCCGATCGCATATTTTAAAGACAGGTCCAAAAGAACTCAGCTGAAAGAGTTGCTTGAGGGACTTCGTTATCCGGTAGTCAGCAAGCCACTGGATAAATACGGCTCCCGCGGGATCTATATATCCGAAGATCTGGAGGAGCTGATAAACGGGGCAGAAAAAACAGCAGGATTTTCTGATATGCCGGAGATTTTGGTGGAAGAATATAACGATGGCTATGAATTCAATATGATGACCTGGGTGCAGCATGGAAAGGTCCATGTGATCAGTATTGCAGACCGTGAAAAGACATTTGTTGCCAAAGGGGAGATCCCCATCAGCACAAGAAATGTGTATCCTTCCAGATTATTGTCAAAAGTTGAAAAGCCTGCCACAGAACTTCTTCAGGCATATGCGGACAGAACCGGTCAGAAAGATGGAGCCCTTTCCATGCAGTTTTTCTGGAAGCCGGGAGAAGGTATCCAGGTCTGCGAGATCGCCGCACGATTTTTCGGATATGAGCATGAATTGACCGATATGGTCTATGGATTTAATATGGAAGAGCTTCTTCTTGCATCTCTCTATGATCCGGATAAGCTGGAAAAAATGCTGGCAGAACACGATGTTCATAAACCACAGTGCTGTGGAGCTGTCATTTATTTTCAGGGAAGGCTTCTTACCATCGGGGATCAGTCTGCGGCAGTCCGGCTGGGAGAGAAAGAACAGGTGGAAAAGCCCTGGATCTTTTATCAGGAAGGAGAGAAGGTCATTGAGCATGGCCCTAATCCGTATCTGGCATTATATTATGTAAAAACAGAGAATCGTAAGGAAATGGATCTTCTCACAGAAGAGTTTTATGAGGAAATGCATATTCTGGATCCCAACGGCCAGGAGGTGGCATACCATAATCAGATCCCGGATTATGCACCGGCAGAAAAATAGGCATTGAATTTACAACATGAGTGTGAGAAAATGGAATGTACAGTTAATGTAGAAAAACCATGAAGAATAAGAAATAAAGAGGAAATACATGATTGATTTTAACAGACCTGCGTTTACAGGTAAGGAATTTGAGTACATCCGTGACGCAGTAGAACGGGGAATGCTCTGCGGCGACGGGATCTACACGAAGAAATGTTCTGCATGGATGGAAGAGCGCTTTCATGTGGGTCATGTGATGCTGACAACCTCCTGTACCCATGCACTGGAGATGGCTGCTTTTCTGGCAGATATCCAGCCTGGCGATGAGGTGATCATGCCGTCTTATACTTTTGTATCAACGGCAGATGCATTTGTGCTTCGCGGTGCAAGGATCGTATTTGTGGATATCCGGCCGGATACCATGAATATTGACGAGAAGCTGATCGAACAGGCGATCACAGATAAGACCCGCGCGATCGTTCCGGTCCATTATGCAGGAGTAGCCTGCGAGATGGACACGATCATGGAGATTGCCGGAAGACATGATCTGAAGGTAGTGGAAGACGCGGCCCAGGGTGTGGATGCCTACTATAAGGGAAAAGCCCTTGGTACCATTGGAGATTTTGGCTGCTACAGCTTCCATGAGACTAAGAACTATACCATGGGAGAGGGTGGTGCGATCCTGTTCAACGGGGAGCAGTACCTGGAGAAGGCAGAGATCCTGAGAGAAAAAGGAACGGACCGCAGTAAGTTTTTCCGTGGTCAGGTAGATAAATACCGCTGGATGGATTATGGATCATCCTATCTTCCGAGCGAATTGAATGCGGCATATCTTTATGCCCAGCTGGAGCAGCATAAGAAGATCAGCGATAAGCGGATGCAGATCTATGATTTTTACAATGAGAACCTCAGGTTTCTGGCGGAGGAAGGAAAGATCCAGCAGCCTTATGTACCGGAAGAATGCACACATAATGCACATATGTACTACATTAAGGTACATGATATCCAGGTACGCACAAGGCTTCTGAAATATCTCCGCGAAAAGGATATCTGCAGTGTGTTCCATTATGTACCCCTTCATTCCGCACCGGCAGGAAAAAAATTCGGAAGATTTTCCGGAGAAGATGTTTATACTACAAAAGAAAGCGAGCGTCTTATGCGACTGCCTATGTTCTATAATCTGGATATGGAGGATGCGAAGAGAGTTGTGGATGCGATTGCTTCCTTTGACGGGTTTTGACAGAAGAAGGGGAGAGCTATGAAAAAAACAAAAAAATTACTGGCAGTTTTCGCAGCAGTCGGTGTGGCGCTGATGCTGCCGTTACAGACCATGGCTGCAGTGGATCTGAATGCGAAATATGATATCAGCACCAACCAGATCCAGGGATGGCCGGCAGGACCGGATATTACCTCAGATACCGGTATCCTGATGGATGCAGGCACAGGAGTTGTTCTTTATAACAAGGGCGGAGATGAACAGAGATATCCGGCCAGCATTACCAAGATCATGACCTTGCTGGTGGCAGTGGAGAACTCCACCATGGATGAGAAGGTGACCTTTACAGAGACCGGGGTGCGTAATGTTACGGCAGATTCCAGTAATATCGGCACAAAGGTGGGCGAAGTCCTGACTATGGAGGATTGCCTTCATGCTCTGATCATCCAGTCTGCCAATGACGTTGCGGCACAGATCGCAGAGCATATCGGCGGGACAGAGCAGGCATTTATCGATATGATGAACCAGCGCGCCAGTGAGATCGGATGTACCAATACACATTTTGCAAATTCCAGCGGACTTCCGGATGATAATCATTATTCTTCAGCACGGGATATGGCGCTGATCTTCCGAGAAGGCCTGAAAAATGAAACATTCCGTACGGTCGTGGGCACACCGGACTATATCATCCAGCCTACAAATATGAACAGCCAGCAGAGGATCCTGCATACTCATCATCCTATGTTTGCACCGGAAAGTGGATTTTACTATGAAGGCTGCATTGGTGGAAAAACCGGAACTACCGTTGCGGCAGGGCATACACTTGTCACAGGAGTGACCAGAGATAATACCACATATATTGCAGTGACTATGCGTGGAACAGAGCTTTCCAATTCCTGTATGGACAGTACAGCTATGTTCAATTACGCATTTGAGAATTTCACAAAAACAGAAGTAAATGGCGGCTATGTATTCCTTCCAAAAGGGGTGGAGCTGAATTCCCTTACCGAGAAGTCAGAGAATACCAATGGGAAAACAGAAACCGGTTACTATTTCGGAGATTATCTGATTGGTACCGCAAGTGTTGCACAGGCAACTGATACACCGGTACCGGAACCGACCGCGGCGGCAGAGGACAGCCAGGAAGCGGAAAGTTCTGAAGCGGAAGCTTCCACAGAATCAGCAGAGGAAGATAACAGCAAAATAACAGAGAAGAGTATAGCCGGAGAGGACACCAGCGAAAAAAAGAGCATTCCTGCCCTGCGTAAGATCCTTCTTATGATCATGGCAGCGATGATCCTGATCCTGATCGCCCTTCTTGCGGCTCTCAGAATAAAAGAAAAGAAACATCACAAATAAATCAAAACAGAAAAGGAGAAAGAAAAAATGGGAAAAATAAAAGTAACACAGTGCGGAGATATTGAAGGACTGAAAGTGATCGAGCCAACTGTATTTGGTGATTCCAGAGGATATTTCATGGAAACATACAATTATAACGATTTCAAGGAAGCAGGCATTGATGTGGAATTCGTTCAGGATAATCAGTCCAGCTCCCGTTACGGTGTTCTCCGCGGACTTCATTTCCAGATCAGCTATCCCCAGGATAAACTGGTACGTGTGGTAAACGGAGAAGTGTTTGATGTTGCGGTTGACCTTCGTGAAGGCTCCAAGACCTTTGGAAAATGGTATGGTGTAGTCCTTTCCGCAGAAAACAAGAAACAGTTCTTTATTCCTAAGGGATTTGCTCATGGCTTCCTGGTACTTTCCGAGAATGCAGAGTTCACTTACAAGTGCTCTGATTTCTATCATCCAAACGATGAGGGCGGACTGATCTGGAATGACAAGGACATTAACGTTGAGTGGCCGATCCCGGAAGGCATGGAGCTTATTTTCTCCGACAAGGACCAGAAGTGGGGAAGCTTCGAGGAATATAAGAATCGATAAGGAATTGCAGAATGAAGAAAATATTAGCTTTGCCGGCGGAGCTGTACCAGAATCGAAAGCTGGTTTTAAGCCTTGCAAAAAATGATTTCAAAACAAAATATGCAGGATCCTATCTTGGTATTGTCTGGGCATTTATCCAGCCTATCGTAACGATCCTGGTCTACTGGTTTGTATTTTCCGTAGGACTGAAGGCCGGAACGGTATCGGATTACCCTTTTGTACTCTATCTGGTATCCGGTATCGTGCCGTGGTTTTTCTTCCAGGATGCATTAAACGGTGGAACCAATGCCCTGATCGAATACAATTATCTTGTGAAGAAGGTTGTATTCAAGATCAGCATCCTTCCCATCGTAAAGATTATCTCCGCACTTTTCGTGCATGTTTTCTTTGTGGCCTTTGCACTGATCTTATGTGCATGCTACGGATATACACCAAGCCTTTATACACTGCAGATCATTTATTACTCTGTCTGCACCTTCCTTTTTGTACTGGGACTTGTGTATGCTACAAGTGCGATCGTCATTTTTTTCCGTGATCTGACCCAGATCATCAGTATTTTTCTTCAGGTGGGTGTATGGCTTACACCGATCATGTGGGATATCAATATGCTTTCTTCACATCCATGGCTGATCAAGCTGTTTAAGCTGAATCCGATGTACTATGTAGTTACGGGCTACCGTGATTCCATGCTTGGTCATATCGGGATCTGGAACCATGCTTCATGGACGATCTATTTCTGGGTAGTTACGATCCTGCTTTTCGGACTGGGATCTGTGATATTCAAACGTCTGAAGCCGCATTTTGCAGATGTGCTTTAATTGAATGCGGATGGCGGATATCCGCCTGATCCGGACCGGACAGTTCCCATGGGGGATTTGCTCTGTAAGGATAAAAAGCAGAACGGCGGCAGATTGTGAGAGTGAACGATTTACACAAAAGTGAGGTTGAAAATGGCAGAAGATATTGCGATTTCAGTAAATGATGTCAGTAAGATGTACAAGCTTTACGATAATCCTATGGATCGTCTTAAGGAGTCCCTGGGATTATCCAGAAAAAAGAAATATAAAGAGCATTATGCGCTCAACCATGTATCCTTTCAGGTGCATAAGGGAGAAACAGTGGGAATTATCGGAACAAATGGTTCCGGTAAATCC
Source organism: Blautia sp. MB18-30 (assembly GCF_023669475.1). Lineage (NCBI taxonomy): Bacteria > Bacillati > Bacillota > Clostridia > Lachnospirales > Lachnospiraceae > Blautia > Blautia sp. MB18-30. The sequence goes on from NZ_JAMOYY010000009.1 coordinate 61,726, forward strand.
ACGATCCTGAAGATCATCACCGGCGTACTTTCGCCTACGGCCGGAGAAATAGCCGTAAACGGAAGGATCTCAGCGCTTCTGGAGCTGGGAGCCGGATTTAACGGAGAATATTCCGGACTTGAAAATGTATATCTCAACGGAAGCATGATCGGTTTTTCCAGGGAAGAGATCGATGCCAAGCTGCAGTCTATTCTGGATTTTGCAGATATCGGTGATTTTATCTATCAGCCGGTAAAAACATACTCCAGTGGTATGTTCGTGCGTCTGGCTTTTGCGGTAGCTATCAATATCGATCCGGAGATCCTGATCGTTGATGAGGCTCTTTCCGTAGGAGATGTATTTTTCCAGGCAAAATGTTACCGGAAATTCGAAGAGTTTAAGGAAATGGGAAAGACCATTCTGTTTGTAAGCCATGACCTGAGCAGTATCGGAAAATACTGTGACCGTGTTGTACTTCTAAACAAAGGTGAGAAGCTTGCAGAGGGTGGTGCCAAGGAGATGGTCAATCTTTACCGTCGTGTGCTGGTCAATCAGTATGACGATGCAGATCTGGAAGAAAACACAGACGATGCAGAAGAGGGACAGACGACGGAGAACCAGGCAGCCGGAGCAGACGTTTCACTGAAAGCACATACCGGAAGCGGTAAAGCTATGAAGGACAGCCTGAACCTGAATCCCAAGGTCCTGGAATACGGCAGTAAGCTTGGCGAGATTGTGGATTTTGCCATCCGGGATGATACAGGTATGATCACAAATGTGATCGAAAAAGGCAAGGAATTTTCCGTTCAGATGAAAGTGAAGTTCCAGGCAGATGTCAGTGATCCGATCTTTGCATTTACCCTGAAAGATCTGAAAGGCACCGAGATCACAGGAACCAATACCATGTATGAACATACGCCTCTGAAACCGCAGAAGGCAGGCGATGTCCGTGAGATCACCTTCAAACAGGTGATGCCTCTGGAGGCAGGGGAATATATGCTGTGTCTGGGCTGCACCGGATATAAAGACGGCGATTTTACCGTATTTCATCGTCTTTACGATGTGTGTAACCTGACCGTGATCACAGATAAGAAAGCAGTGGGATATTTTGATCTGTTTTCCAAAGTATCTGTGAAATAAGTGGAGGAACGACTATGGCGGAGTTGAATTTAGATTATTATACGGCGAAGGATCATTATTCCGATGGGGATATCGAGGAAACACTTCTGAAAATGGCACAGGAAGGCAAATCTTTTGAAGACCTGCCGGAGGAAGAGGTGAGTTTTCCAATGGTCTACCATTTTTCAGGGCTGCGGGAGAATATCTTAAGCTGGTATCCTCTGAAAAAGGCGGATTCCGTTCTGGAGATCGGAGCCGGATGCGGAGCCATTACCGGAATGCTTTGCCGCAAGGCCGGTCATGTGACTTCCGTGGAGCTTTCCAAACGTCGGGCAGATATCAATTATGCGAGAAACAGGGATAAGGAAAATCTGACGATCATGGTTGGAAACCTCAATGACATGACTTTTCCGGAAAAATTCGACTATGTGGTAGTAAACGGTGTGCTGGAGTATGCCATGAGCTTTACCGAGGGAAAAACTCCTTACGAGACATTTCTTCAGCGTATGGGCGCTTATCTGAAGCCGGAGGGAAGACTTCTGATTGCCATTGAGAACAGACTGGGATTGAAGTACTTTGCCGGAGCACCGGAGGATCACACAGATCTTCATTTTTTCGGGATCAATGGATATCCGGGAAATCAGTCTGTGCGCACCTTTTCCAAGAATGAACTGGGAGAGCTGCTGGAAAACAGCGGCTTTCCTTTTCTGCGCTTTTACTACCCGTATCCGGATTATAAATTTCCGACAGAGATTTTTACAGATGAGAGCCTTTATACCAATTCCTACGGAAGAAGCTATCCTGTATACACAGATAAGACAGCAGATCTTTTTGCAGAAAGTGAAGGCGTAAAGGCCTTCGAAAAAGAGAAGATCCTGGACAGCTTTGTGAATTCTTTTCTTGTGGAGGCAGGACGTACCGAAAACCGGGACCCGGAGGAAATCCTTTATGTGAAGCTGAACCAGGAGCGAAAAGAAAAGTTCCGTCTTCTGACCAGGATCGTCCGGGAGAACGGAGAGGTCCGTGCGGAAAAAGAGGCTATGGTGCCCCAGGCTGAGGAATTTGTGGAAAAACTGGAAAAAACCGGAACAGAGAGTACCGGATCTGATAAATACAAGAATCTTCCCTGCAGGGCAGAAAACGGAAAGATCTCTTATCCGCTCCTTACCGGAAAAACTCTTCACCAGGAAATCGCAGAGCTTGCCCAGAAAGAAGATCTTGAAGAGATCAAGGCCCTTCTTAAAAAATTCTATCAGGAATTTTTCTGGGCTCGTCAGGTTGTGGATTACAGGACCGGAGAGTTCCGTGAGGTATTTGGTGATCATCCGGGAAGAAATGATTACGAATGCGTCTGCCCGGCCAATGTGGATCTGATCTGCAGCAACATCTTTATGGGAGAAAAGGAAAATCAGATCATAGATTATGAGTGGATGTTTGATTTCCCTGTGCCTGTGAATTTTATCATGTGGCGCCTGATCCATGAACTGTATACACATGTTTCTGAGCTGCCGCGGTTATGTCATGAGGATGAGATGATGGCGGAGTTTGACATCAGCTATACAGACTATGAGATATTTATGGATTGGACCATGCATTTCGTCTATGAGTATGTGGGCTGTGGTTCTCTGATCCCGTTTGAACAGAAAAAAGTGCCGGTTTCCGTAACAGAGCTGGTGAACAGAGAAAGAGAAAAGCATCAGATGCACAGCAAGCTGTACTATGATCTTGGTGAGGGATTCTGTGAAGAGCATACACTTTATGCAGAGGGAAAACTTTCCGGAAACCGTTTCCGGGTAGAGTTTGCGCTTTCCGGTATCAAAGGAATACGAAATCTCCGCTGGAATCCCGCAAACGGTCATTTCCTGAAAGTGAGGATAGAGCGTCTGGATTGCGGATGCAGTGCGGAGCTTGTGCCGCAGGGTGTCCATATGAAGGTGGATAACAGTACCACTGCGTTTTTTACCACCGATGGCTTTTATCTTATCGATGTTACGCACCCGGAAAATGTGGACAGGATCGTAATAGAGGGAAAACTTGACTGCCTTGAGCTTCCGGATGTGGAAAAGCTTCTGGCCTTTGAAAAAGAGCGGGAAGTACGAAGAGAACAGGAGCGTGTCAGAAAAGAGGCTGAACGTGCCGCAAAGCAGGCAGCAGAGGAAGCAGCCCGTGCGCAGGAAGAGGCCCTTCGTCATCCAGGCAAAAAAGAGCAGGTAAAGAAACTGGTCAAAAAGGTCCTTCGCTATCATACAGAGCCGGCAGCAGTGATGGGAGTGGAGACAACTCCTACCTGTATGGGCAGTGTTGATTTCTTCCATTATGAGAATGGCACCTTAAATGCCATTGGCTGGGCCTTTGATCCGACGTTTGCGTCTATGGGACAGCCAAGGATCGCATTTTATCAGGGAACACAGAAGCTTCAGGAGGCTTCCTGTACTACGATCTACCGTACGGATGTGGCTAATGCCATTGGAAATCCGGATGCGGAAAGTGCCGGATTTTCTTTCCTGGCAACGGTTCTTGCGCCGGCAGAGACTTCTGTTTTCCTGGAATACGGAACCGCAGCGGATACCGGAAGATTCCTTATCGGAAAGATCCCGGGAACCAGGGATCAGAAAGAACTTCTGGTATACGCGATCGAAGATCCGAAGAGTATCGGAAATCTCCGTCATTTCAAACAGCGTCATATACGCAGTGCGAGAAAGGCATATCCACAGGCAGTCTATCAGCAGAAGGTGGATGTGATCGTGCCGGTTTACAACGGATTGGAGTATTTTGATGCCCTGTTTTCCGGAATTGAAAAGACGAAGGTTCCTTATCGTCTGATCCTCGTAAATGACAAGAGTCCGGATCCTGAGGTAGGAAACTATCTGGAAAAATATGCCGCAGAGCATGACAATGTGGTACTTCTGAATAATGAGACCAATATGGGCTTTCTTCCGTCTGTAAACCGTGGATTAAAGATGGCGGAAAATCATGTGGCTCTTGTAAATACAGATGTGGAGGTTCCGGAAGAGTGGCTGGAGCGCCTGATGCTTCCGATCTTTGCAAAGGAAAATATTGCAACTACTACACCGTTTACCACCTGCGGAACCATCTGCAGCTTCCCGGATTTCTGCCGGGATAACAAACTGTTTGAGGGAATGCCGCTGTGGGAGATCGATGATGAATTCCGCATGATCCGTCCGCAGTATCCGGCTATGCCTACCGGTGTGGGCTTCTGCATGGGTATGAACCTGAAAGCGATCCAGGAGGTTGGCCTTCTGGATGAGGAGAATTTCGGAAAAGGCTACGGTGAGGAGAATGACTGGTGCCAGCGTGCCATAGCTGCAGGCTATGAGAACGTGCATGTGGATAACCTGTTTGTATATCACAAGCATGGTGGAAGTTTCCCGTCTGAGGAAAAGCAGAGACTTCTGAAAGAGCACAGTGAGGCGCTGCTCCGCAAGCATCCGGATTACAACAAGGATACTGCGGATTACTGCAGAAGAGACCCGCTTCGTCCGGTAAGACTCTACGTGGAAATGAAGCTTCTCAATAGGAAGCTGGATGTGCCTACCATTGTGGCCTTTGACCATGATCTTGGCGGCGGTGCAACGGCTTATCTTGTGGAAAAAAGACGTCTGGCTCTGCGGGAAGGATACCGTTTTGTGACCATCCGTTATAATATCGTAAGCAATCGTTTTTACTTTACGTATCAGTATAAGCAGTATGAGATGGAATTTTTTGCAAATGATCTGGAAACTGCCCTTGGTGAGCTGATGCGTGTGGATGAGATCTGGATCAACGAGCTTGTGACCTATCAGAATCTTTACGGAACCCTGGAACGTATCCTGCGTCTTAAGAGAGAGCAGGGTGCGAAGCTCCTTATGCTTCTTCATGATTTCTTTGCCCTTTGCCCGGCAGTGAATCTGATCGATGCAGAAGGAAAATACTGTGGTGTTCCATCCTGTGAGGTCTGCGATAAATGTATTCCGGATAACCGCAGCAATGCCTGCACAGAATACGGAACCGGAACGCTCTGGCGTACAAAATTCCGGGAATTTCTGTCAAACTGTGATGAAATCCGTGCATTTTCCGATGATACGGCAAGGCTGTTCAAGCGTGCTTATCCGGATGTATACAATCTCCATGTGATCCCGCATGCACCCCATTACCTTCCGGCAGTGAAAAAAAATAAAAAAACCACAGAGACCTTTAACATTGGTCTTATCGGCGTACTCTGCTACAAAAAAGGCCTGGAGGTTGTGAAGGCGCTTGCAGGATATATCGAAGAGAATGAACTGAATATCCGTCTGAGACTGATCGGTACTTCCGACGAAGAGATCGAAAGTCCGGTATTTTCCCAGACAGGAAGATATACAAGAGAGGAGATCCCAAGACTTACCCTGGAGCAGGATATTGATATGTTCCTGATCCCGTCCGTATGGCCGGAGACCTTCTCCTACACAACCTCGGAGATCATTTCCATGGGATTTCCGGTAGCGGTACTTCCGGTAGGTGCACCTGTAGAACGTGTGAAACGCTATGCCAAGGGCCTTGTCCTGAAAGATGAGAAGCCGGAGAATATTGTGGAAGAGATGATTTCTCTGTGGAAAACTCTCGGCGAAAGTGAGCTCCCTGTGGAAAAACGCAGGCTTCTTTTCGTAGGAGAGGAGATTTCCTTTGCCTCCAGATATCGTGTGGAGCATTTCCGGGAGCAGCTGATCCTTAAAGGCTATGCATCGAAGTTTATCCAGATAGATCAGGCAGAGCAGGAAAAGATCGAGGAATATACAGCGATCGTGATGTACCGCTGCAGCAAGCTGATGGAAGCAGAACTGCTTGCCAACCGGGCGAAAGCAGCCGGAATCCCTGTTTACTATGATGTGGATGACCTGGTATTTAATTACGAAAAAATTTCCGGGCTGCATTTCCTGAAGGGAAGCGAGTACAGTGACTTCCGCACAACTACAGACCGTATCCGCGGATGTATGGGATTCTGCGACGGATATTTTACATCTACGGAGACACTGGCAGGAGAGATCCGGGAAGAATTTCCGGAAAAACCGGTGGTGATCAACCGCAACTGTATGAGTATGGAGATGGAGATCCTGTCTCACGAGGCTGTGGAGCAGACAGACAAGGCTAAAGACCGGATCTATATCGGATATTTAAGTGGTTCCAAAACCCATGATCAGGATTTTGCCCAGGTGGAGGCAGCACTTCTGGAGGTGATGGAGCGCCACCCGGAGGTTTACCTGAAGCTGGTGGGTGTGCTGGATGAATCCGGAATGGAGCCGGTGCAGAACCGCATCGAGAAGCTTCCGTTTATGGACTGGAGACAGCTGCCTGCCGTGATCGCAGGACTTGATATCAATCTGATGCCGCTGGAGAACAGCCTGTTCCACTGGTGTAAATCCGAGAATAAGTGGACAGAGGCTGCCCTTGTAAAGGTTCCGAGTGTCATGAGCCGTAACTGTGAGATGGAATACGTGGTCGAAAACGGAAAAGATGGCTGGATGTGCACCACAAAAGAAGAGTGGGTCAATGCCCTGGAAGCTCTGGTTACTGATGAGAAGGCCAGAAAAGCCATGGGTGAGGCCGCACATCAGAAGGTTATGGAACATTACCTTACAGTAAATACCGGAAAGGATGCAATGGAGGAATTGTTATGCAGCGAGAGCTATACGAAGTAGAAAAGGACAGGTTTGACCTGAAGGACAGTTCTCTGTATCACCTTCAGGGAACCTGGCCGAAGGATCATAAGCCGGAAGCCGTTCTTGACGGGGAAAAGCTTCCGGCAGCCATCAGTGCCCAGGAGCGTGTCAGCGCCCTGGAGCGCTTTAAGGATCTGGATCTGGTAAACGGAGAACGTGTGCAGATGGAAATCTGCCTGCCGGATCTGGAGGGCAAAAAGAAGCTTGTTGTTTATGCGGTAAAGGGTGAAAAACGTATCCGGTGGTTTTCTGTTTCGGCAGCACAGCTTTACAGGAAACAGGGAAAACCGCAGTACTTTATTGAGAGCATCGAGGTGGAAGCCGGGGAAAAGATCTGCCGTGTCCGTGGCTGGGCAGCCTTTAACAGACCCCTGACCATACGCCTGGAGGATCGCAGCCGGAAGGAAATCCCCTGCGAGATCACCAGACTGAAACGTGTGGATGTACAGAATCAGTACCAGGAAACAGAAATCGATGAGAAGAGCGGTTTTTTCTTTGAATTCCATTATGACAGTGTGAGGGAATTCTACATTGTATTTGAGGCAGGCAATGTGCGGACGCTTCGTCTGGTACATCTGCAGCCACAGAAGCGCCTTGCGGAGAAAGCTGCGGTATATTTCCGTAAGGGAAGCCGTTACATGAAGCTTCACGGGGCAGCAGCCCTTACCGGAAAGGTATTTGGAAAGGTGCTGGACCGTAAAAACCGTCCGGTGGATTATTCCAAATGGATCGTGAAGCATCTGCCGGACAAGGCAGAGCTTGCAGAAGAAAGAAAAACGAAATTTTCCAGGAATCCAAAATTCAGTATTGTGATCCCGCTTTACAAAACACCGGAAAAATATCTCCAGCAGCTGGTAGATTCCATAGAAGCCCAGACCTACGGGAACTGGGAGCTTTGTCTTTCCGACGGAAGCGGAGCAGATTCTCCTCTTACCGATTATCTGAACAGGCTGGAAAAAAGTGATGACAGGATCCGTGTGATCCGCAACGACCAGGCACTTCAGATCGCAGAGAATACCAATGCGGCCATGAAAGCGGCAACAGGAGATTTTATCGTGTTTGCAGATCATGATGATGAGCTGACGCCGGACGCCTTGTTCCGGTGTGTGAAAGCGCTGAATGAGGATCCGGAGCTTAAGGTTCTGTATTCCGATGAAGATAAGATGTCCATGGACGGGCACAAATTCTTTCAGCCGCATTTCAAACCGGACTTCAATATTGATCTTTTGTGTACAGTAAACTACATCTGTCATCTTTTTGTCGTAAAAAAAGAAATCGTGGATCAGATCGGAATGCTGAAAAAGGAATTTGACGGTGCACAGGATTATGATTTTGTGTTCCGCTGTGTGGAAGCTGCGGGAAGAGAGCAGATCCATCATATCCCCAGGATCCTTTATCACTGGAGATGCCATGAGGATTCCACAGCAGAGAATCCGGAAAGCAAAATGTATGCCTTTGATGCAGGAGCACGTGCCATCAAGGCTCATTATGACAGGCTCGGAGTTCCGGTGGAAATCGAAAAAGGTGAATATCTTGGACTTTACCGTACAAAATTCCTCTGGGAGGAAAAACCGCTGATTTCCATCATCATCCCAAACAAGGATCACATCGATGATCTGAAGAGATGTATTGATTCCATCGAAGAAAAGGCAACTTACCGCAATTATGAGTATGTGATCGTGGAGAACAACAGTACGGAGGATGAGACCTTTGCTTACTATAAAGAGCTGGAAGCATCCAATCCGAAAGCCCATGTGGTGTACTGGGATGGTATTTTCAACTATTCTGCCATCAATAATTTCGGAGCTGCTCATGCTAAGGGTGACTATCTGCTTCTTCTCAACAATGATACGGAGATCATCAGCCCGGACTGTCTGGAGCAGCTTCTGGGATACTGTATGAGACCGGATGTGGGAGCTGTAGGAGCGCGGCTCTATTATGAGGATGATACCGTGCAGCATGCAGGAGTAGTCGTTGGCTTCGGCGGCATTGCGGGACACTGCTTTGTGCAGCAGAAGAGAGACGCTACCGGATACTGCCACAGGATCATCTGTGCCCAGGATTACAGCGCTGTAACCGCAGCCTGCATGATGGTGAAGCGTGAGGCCTTTGATAAGGTTCACGGATTAAGTGAGGAATTTCAGGTTGCTTTTAATGACATAGATTTCTGCCTTCGTCTGGGAAAAGCCGGATATCTGGTTGTATACAATCCTTATGCGGAGCTTTATCACTATGAATCCAAATCCAGAGGTCTTGAGGATACACCGGAGAAGGTGGCAAGATTTAACCGCGAGATCGCTTCCTTTGAGAAGCACTGGCCGGAGATCCTCCGTGACGGAGATCCTTACTATAATCCGAACCTTACACTGGAGAGCCAGGATTTCTCTCTGAAGCGGATATAGGAGGTTATATTTTGGAAAAGAAAAAAATCTGGAAGGATGAGAGAGTTCAGGCAGGGGTTCTTGTCCTGGCAGCATTTCTGCTCCTGACTGCATGGGCGTTTATGCAGCCCCTGGGGGCAGGCCCCGATGAAAAAATGCGCTACATGGTGGCACAGTATCTTCATGAGCATCCGGGAAAGCTGCCTCTTGGAGATGAGCCAACCATCCGTGATGCGACATGGGGGATTTCCTATGCCTATTATCCGATCCTTTCCTATATGGTATCTGCTGTATTTATGGGGATCGCAGGTCTGTTCCATGCATCTGCAGACGGATTACTCCATGCGGCGAGGATGGCAGATGTGCTCTTTGTGACTGGAGCGGTATATTTTGTGGTGAAAGCATCCGGAAAGCTTTTTCCGAAAGAGGGAAGATGGCTGTTTGCCGCACTGGCAGGATTTATGCCGCAGGCATTGTTTCTGGGAACTTATGTAAACACGGATTCCCTGGCGCTTTTATCCATGGCGATGATCCTGTATTCCTGGTCCTGTTATCTGGAAGCGAGAGACTGGAGCTTCAGAAATTCGATCCTTCTGGCTGTTGGAATGGCAGTCTGTGCACTGTCCTACTATAATGCCTACGGATGGATCTTATGCAGCTTCCTGTTTTTCTGCCTGACAGTCCTTCTGTGCAGGGAAGAGCCGGTGAAACAGAGAGTTGCCTTTCTGTTCCGGAGAGGGATCGTGATCGCGGCAGTAACCCTTGCTTTATGCGGCTGGTGGTTTATACGAAATGCCGTTCTCTATGACGGAGATCTGATCGGAAGAAATGCCTGTGCACAGTGTGCGGAAAAATATGCGGCTGTTGATTACAGGCCGTCCAGATACCCCACACCGGAGAAGCTGAACTGGTCATGGAAGGATATCCTTTTGTATCAGGACCCGGGCTGGCAGCATAACTGGCTGCTGACAGTTCTGGTAAGCTTTATCGGAACCTTTGGCCTGATGCAGATCTATATGCCTTATAGTGTGAGCAAGGCATATTTCCTGTTCTTTGGAATGGGTGGGATCGGTATTTTGACCATGCTGGGAATATTTTATCCGAAGAAACGTACTGTGGTAAAAGAACGAAAAGCAGCAGGAAGTGAAAAGCTGAAGATAAAAACAATAACCGTGTACGATAAATGGGACAGAAAAGGGATCTTTCATCTGCTGCTGATCCTTCTGATCCTGATCCCTGTGGGTCTGTTTATGTATTATGTATATTATAGTGACAACCAGGCACAGGGACGTTATATCATGCCGGCACTGTATCCGGCCATGTATTTTGTGACAGCCGGCTGGAATCGTCTGCTTGAGCGTTTTGTAAAAAAAGAAAATATCAGAATGTGGATATACCGGGTCCTGACAGCACTTCTGGCTGCTTCGCCGTTTTTATGCTATATCTTCCTGGTAGTTCCGTTTTATGGCTGACACCCAGATGGTGAGATGGCAGAAAAAAATCCCTTCTATGTATCCGGATATGACCGGTACATAGGAGGGATTTTTTGATTCTGAAATATATTTGCCTGGGAACCAAGATCAGGAACGGATGATCCGGATCATGCGCCACAGCAGAAGGATAAGGAGCAGGATGCCCACACCGCCAATGGCAAAATACGGGATCTGGGATCTGGATTCGGAATAAGCTTTTGCAGAATCCATGTTTTCATCATTTTCCAGTACATCGGAGGAGCTTTCCTGGGAGGGATCCTCGACAACTGCAGTTCCCACCTGAGTTCCGCCAAAGGAATAGGTACGTAAGATCTGACCATCAGATTCCGTATCTTCCGTAGTCAGGTCGTCTGCGGTCGCACCGGATGGAACCATTACAGTGCCGCCGGACAGGATGTGAAAATCATCCTCGCTGAGATCCAGAAGCTGGAAATTGGAAAAACCGTAATCCAGAAGTGAGATCGCTTCGTTGGCTGTCTGACCGGTCGCTCCGTTCATGACTACTGCGATCAGAGTAGTACCGTTTCGCTGTGCAGCTGTGACAAGAACGCTTCCGGAAGCAGTGGTGGTACTTTCACGACCGCCGATACATCCTTCATAATAGGAAGCGGATGCAGGATCTGTCATGGTAAAAGAGCTTGTCAGGTTACGGGTACCGCCGGAAACATTGGTAGCCGGGATTGTATAGGAGGTGGCTCCGGAGATGGTGCGGAAGCTGTCATTACGGATAGCCGCCTGCATGATCAGAGCCAGATCATGTGCTGTGGTATGCTGGTTGTCATCCGGGAGACCGGTAGGATTGGTGAATACCGTATTGGTACATCCTAGCTCCTTGGCACGGTCGTTCATTTTCTGGACAAAGGCATCTACAGATCCACCGATCTGTTCTGCGACCTGGAGTGCAATGTCATTGGCAGAGGCCAGCATCAGAGCGTAAAGGCACTGCTCCATGGTAAATACCTCTCCGAGCTGTGAGGAAATATGAGCGCCTCCGTCTGTAACACCGGATACGCCGGTTTCTGTCATGGTAACCTGATCGTCAAGCTGGCTGTTCTCCAGTGCCAGAAGACAGGTCATGATCTTAACTGCGCCGGCCGGAGAAAGCGTGGTGTCCATATCCTTGGCATAGAGGATCGTATCGGAAGTATCTTCCATGATCACGGCAGATGCGGAAGTGATCTCAGGCCCCTGAGGCCATCCGCTGATCCCATTGGTGGTAATACCGGAGGATACAGCAACAGCGGTTTCTTCTGTGGCGAAAACTGGAGTCTGGAACACCATGGAAGCGGAGATCCCAATAGCCAGAAGAGCTGTGGTTATTCTTGATTTTTTCATGATAAATGGTACTCCTGTATAAAAAATAATTCTTATGTAAGCAATACATACGTAAGCTCAGTATAACACATTTCCTCTCTTCCTTGCAAAAAAAATGATGGAATGGTAAAATATGTTCATCAAACTGTTACTGAGAACAGAGTGAACAGTAACATCAAACTGAGTAATACGGAGATAATATATGAGTAAAGATGATTCTACAGGAAAAATCCAATGGGACAGACTTATAAAGAAGCTTTCCCCCTATACAGTACAGAAGGGCTTAAGATACCTGAAGCATTATGGCCTGAAAGAGTTCTGGATCCGGCTTCATGAGCGTTTTGAACCGGAAGAGGTTCCTTACGGACCATGGTATGAGGCATACAGACCTGACGAGGAAACACTGGAGAAGCAGCGGAAACGCAAATTTCCGGATGGGCCGCTGATCAGCATTGTGGTACCTGCATATCTGACACCGGAGCGTTTTTTAAGACAGATGCTGGACTCTCTCCTTGCACAGACATATGAGAACTGGGAGCTGTGTCTGGCAAACGGAAGCCCGGAGGATCCGGACATGCAGACTGTGCTGAGATCCTATGCAGAGATGGACAGGAGGATCCGCTATCAGGATCTGAAAGAGAATCTTGGCATTGCAGAAAATACAAACGCAGCTTTTGCCATGGCAGAGGGTGATTTTATCGCACTTCTGGATCATGATGATCTGCTGGCACCTAATGCATTGTATGAGATCGCGGCGGCACTGGAGGAGCATCCGGAGGCGGATGTGATCTATACAGATGAGGATAAGGTCACGACAGATCTTTCTGAACATTTTCAGCCCCATCTGAAACCGGACTTTAACCTGGATCTTTTAAGATCCAATAATTATATCTGCCATTTTCTGGTGGTAAGACGTTCCGTAGTGCAGACAGTGGGCGGATTCCGCCGGGAATTTGACGGCGCCCAGGATTATGATTTCATTTTCCGCTGTGTGGAGCAGGCCAGGGAAGTGGTCCATGTACCGGAGATCCTTTATCACTGGAGGACCCATAAATCCTCCACAGCAGATAATCCGGCAAGCAAGATGTATGCTTTTGAAGCCGGCAGACGTGCCATTGAGGGGAATCTCAAACGGACCGGAACTCCGGGAACCGTGGAGCATACTCCGGATTTTGGATTTTACCGTGTGAAGTATCCGGTGCAGGGAGAACCTCTGGTTTCTGTTATCATTCCGAACCGTGAGGAGAAAGAAACGCTTCAGGCTTGCGTGGAATCCATTTTTGAAAAAACTGCCTACAAAAATTACGAGATCATCATTGTGGAGAATAACAGCAGCTCCGAAGAGATCTTCCGGTATTACAGAAAGCTTTCGGAGGATCCCAGGGTCCATCTGATCCGCTGGAAAAAAGGCTTCAACTATTCTGCCATCAACAATTTCGGGGTGCGCCATGCCAAAGGAGATTACCTGCTTTTTCTGAATAATGACGTAAAGGTCATCGATCCGGACTGGATGTCAGAGATGCTGAGCGTGTGCCAGCGTAAGGAAACAGGTGCAGTTGGCGTCAAGCTGATCTATCCGGATAACACCATTCAGCATGCAGGCTGCGTGGTGGGAATGGGCGGAATTGCCGGGAACATGTTTGTGAATATGCCGGCAGAGCGTACCGGATATCTCCATAAGGCTTCTCTTCTGCAGGATATGAGCTGTGTGACTGCAGCATGTATGATGATGAAGAAGGAAGTTTTTCTGGAGGCAGGAGGCTTTACGGAAGAGCTTGCAGTTGCGTTTAATGATGTGGATCTCTGTCTGAAGGTGCGAAGCCACGGCCATCTGATCGTCTATGATCCGTATGTGAAGCTCTATCATTACGAATCCAAGTCAAGAGGCACTGAGGACAGCGAGGAAAAGGTCCGCCGTTTCCAGACGGAGATCGAATACATGCGCTGTCACTGGCTGGATATCCTGAAAAAAGGAGATCCATACTATAACAAAAATCTTTCTTTAACCAAATGGAATTATTCCCTGAAGCCCCTTCCGGGAATGGGAAAGAAGAAGGGATAAAGCAATGCAGGAAGTATCAGTAGTCATACCAAACTTTAACGGAATGGCATATCTGGATGGTGTTCTTTCCAGTCTTGAAAGACAGACTATCCGTAATTTTGAGGTTATACTAGTGGATAATGGTTCCACTGATGGCAGCTGTGCGTTTGTTTCGGCGGAATATCCATGGGTACACATGATACAGCTTCCGGAGAATTACGGCTTCAGCAGAGCCGTCAATGAAGGGATCCATGCGGCACGTTCCCCATATGTGCTGCTTCTGAACAATGATACGGAAGCGGAACCGGATTTCCTGGAGGAGATGGTTGCTGCCCTGCGCAGACATAAGAAGGCATTTTCCTGTCAGGCAAAGATGATCCAGCTTCATGACAGGGACAAGATGGATGATGCCGGAAATTATTACTGTGCCCTTGGCTGGGCTTTTGCCAGGGGAAAAGGCAAGGATATCCGCCATTATGACCGAGAGCAGAAGATTTTTTCCACCTGTGCGGGAGCTGCGATCTACCGGAAGAAATTTATTGACAGGATCGGAGATTTTGATGAGGAGCATTTTGCTTATCTGGAGGATCTGGATATCGGCTATCGTGCCAGGATCTGCGGTTATCAGAACTGGTATGCTCCAAAAGCGAAGGTTTATCATGTAGGAAGCGGCACCAGCGGCTCCAGATATAATCAGTTTAAGATCCGGTATTCTTCCAGAAACAATATTTATCTTATCTATAAGAATATGCCGTTTCTCCAGATCGTGCTGAACCTTCCGTTTTTTCTGGTGGGATTCGGTGCGAAGATCCTGTTTTTTGCGTCCAAGGGATTCGGACGTGAGTACCTTGCAGGCATCAAAAACGGCTTTCAGATCAGCCGCAAAAACAAAAAAGTCAGATTTTCCATGAGGAATCTTCCGCGTTATATACAGCTCCAGTTTGAACTCTGGATCAACATTTTTAGGCGTTTTGCCGGTTAAGACATCATATTTTCACAGAATTTTTATATTTCGGAGGGAAGATTTTATTGCTTTTGAGTTTCATCTATTATAAGATAAAAGCAATGAACTTAAATGAGGTGGCGGAAATTGATTAAAGACAACCAGAAAAATTTCAGTCGTCTCCATATGCTGATCGATGTATTTGTGATCGCGGCCTCCTATGCCCTGGCCTGGTTGATCCGTTTTCAGGGAATTTTTGAACATTCGGCGGTCCAGTCCAAGACCGTCCAGGAATATATGTTTATGCTGATATTCATTATTCCGGGATATTTACTTCTTTATCAGGCCTTTGATCTTTATACACCGATGCGAATGCAGGGGCGTCGTCTCGTACTTGCCGGAATTGTGAAGGCAAATGCGTTAGGGCTCCTTATCATCATGTTTGCACTTTACAATTTTAAAGAGCTGGACTATTCCCGTCTTACTCTGGTTTCTTTCTGTGTGATCAATATCGTCCTGGAATGGTTTGTGCGTATGGTCATATTTTACATTCTCCGGGATATGCGCAAAAAAGGAATGAACCAGAAACAGGTGCTGCTGGTAGGATACAGCCGTGCTGCCGAGGAATATGTAGACAGGATCCTGCAGAATCCGCAATGGGGATATGTGATCAGGGGCATACTGGATGACAATGTGCCGGCAGGCACTACTTATAAGGGCGTTAAGGTAATCGGTCGAATCGCCAATCTGATGATCATCCTTCCATCCAGTCGTCTGGATGAGATAGCCATTACCCTGGGCTTAAGTGAGTATTATCGTCTGGAAGAGATCGTTGCACTCTGTGAAAAATCCGGCGTGCACACAAAATTTATTCCGGATTATAATAATATTATTCCGACCAAACCATATACAGAAGATATTCTCGGGCTTCCGGTGATCAATATCCGGTATGTGCCCCTGAGCAACACGTTTAATGCACTGATCAAGAGATCTATGGATATTGCAGGCGCGATCGTTGCGATCATTGTGTCCTCACCAGTGATGTTGGTGTTGTGTATGCTGATCAAGCTGACTTCGCCGGGACCGCTGATCTATAAGCAGGAACGTGTCGGGCTTCACAATCAGACTTTCCGGATGTATAAATTCCGTTCCATGGAGATCCAGAAAGAATCAGAAGAAAAAAAGGCGTGGACAGTAAAGAACGATCCAAGAGTTACCGGAATCGGTAAATTTATGCGTCATACCAGTCTGGATGAGCTTCCACAGCTTTTTAACATTCTGAAGGGTGAGATGAGTCTTGTGGGACCAAGACCGGAGCGGCCGTTTTTTGTAGAAAAGTTTAGGGAGGAGATACCACGTTATATGGTCAAGCATCAGGTGCGGCCGGGTCTTACCGGGTGGGCACAGGTAAATGGCTATCGTGGAGATACTTCTATCAGAAAAAGGATAGAGTGTGATCTGTATTATATCGAAAACTGGTCTGTGGGATTTGATATAAAGATCATGTTTCTTACCATATTCAAAGGATTTATTAATAAGAACGCATACTAAAAAGGGGAAAAGGAAAAGATGTCAAAACCTCGGAAAAAAAGCAAGAAGATTTTATTTATCCTGGAGATCGTCGTACTGCTCCTGTTTATCGGAGGTCTGTTCGTTTATGGTCAGATCTCAGCCAAACTGGATAAGATCGACATCCAGGAAACAGATCTTGCAGACCAGGATATTGTAACTAATGATCAGGCACCGCAGATGACGGGATATACCACCTATGCACTGTTCGGACTGGACCACAGAAGCAAGAATGAGAAGCTGAATACAGAGAACAGTGATACCATCATCATTGCGAGTATCAACAATGATACGAAGGCAGTCAAACTTGTGTCTGTCTATAGAGATACCCTTCTCAATGTAAAGGATGATACCTATTCCAAAGCCAATTCGGCATATGCATTTGGCGGACCGACCAACGCGGTTTCCATGCTGAATACGAATCTGGATCTGAATATCACAGATTATGTTGCCATTGATTTTAATGCGCTGGTAACTGTGGTAGACTGCCTCGGAGGATTGGACATCCCTCTTTCCTATGCGGAGATCGTTCATATGAATAATTACTGTGTGGAGACATCAGAGGAAACCGGAAAGAGCTACACACCGATCGAACTGCCGGATCCGAAGCCGGAGGATGAGGAAGCGATCGTAGATACCTATCATCTTAATGGTGTACAGGCTACCTCCTACTGCCGTATCCGTTATACCGCAAGTCTTGATATGGGACGTACCGAGAGACAGAGACGAGTGATCCAGATGATCGTAGATAAGGCGAAAAAGGCAGGACTTTCCACTATCTTTGATATTATGGATCAGGTATTCCCGATGGTCAAAACTTCTGTTTCCAAAACAGAGATCCTGAAGATGATCCCGGCTATGATCGGCTACAGTATTGATGAAACTACAGGCTTCCCCAACGATTATAAATTTGCCCAGGTAAAGGGCAGCGTTATCGTACCTACCACACTGGAATCCAATGTTCTGAAGATGCATCAGTTTCTGTATGGAGACACCAGTTACACTCCGACGCAGGATGTACTCAACAGAAGTGCCCAGATCACAAATATCGCAGGCGGAGGCGATGTGCAGGACACTGCACCTGCGGTGACAGATACACCGAATGACGCAACGGATGATTCGTACACGTGGCAGGGAGATACATCCACAGATTACAGCAGTACGGACACAAGTGATGATGCTGATTACAGCACAGACACAGATTATGATTCGGATTACTCCGGAGACGATTACAGCACAGATACGGATTATTCCGGAGACGATTACAGCACAGATACGGACTATTCCGGAGGCGATTCCGATACGGATTATAACGATTATACCGACGGAGAAGATTATTCGGAGAATGAATAAAACATCAAAATGAGCAACCAGCAGAAGGGACCATCCAGTAACGGGTGGTCCTTTCTGGACAGGAGACAAATATGAAAACATTAAAAACAGACGTGATCATCCCGGCATACCGTCCGGGAGAAGAATTTGAAAAACTGCTGGAAAGACTCAGCGCACAGAAATATCCTATCAATAAGATCCTTGTCATGAATACAGAAAAGAAATTCTGGAAAGAGACCTGGGAACAGGAATATCCGCTTGTGGAAGTCCGGCATCTTACAAAAGAAGAATTTGACCATGGTGGTACCAGAAGGCAGGCGGCAGAGCTTTCGGATGCGGAGATCCTTGTATTTATGACACAGGATGCAATGCCGGCAGACAGGGAACTGATCGGAGCACTGGTAGGAGCTCTTGCAGAGAATCCACAGGCAGGAGCCGCTTATGCGCGTCAGCTTCCAAAAAAGGACTGCAGATTTCTGGAAAAATATACCCGTTCCTTTAATTATCCGGAACAGTCCTGTCTGAAAACGGAAAAAGATGTACAGACCTACGGGATCAAAACATATTTCTGCTCCAACGTCTGTGCTGCTTATGATCACAGGATCTATGATGAGATTGGTGGATTTCCGGAGCATGCTATTTTTAATGAAGATATGATCTATGCAGGCTGGATGGTAAAAAAAGGCTATGGAGTTGCCTATGTATCAGAAGCGCGTGTATATCATTCTCACAATTACACCTGTATGCAGCAGTTCCACAGGAATTTTGATCTGGGAGTTTCCCAGGCGGAGCATCCGGAGGTTTTTGAAGGAGTGCCTTCCGAAGGTGAGGGCATCCGGCTGGTAAAAAAAAGCATGGCATATCTTCTGAAAACAGGCCACATATGGCTGATCCCCGGACTGTTTTTGCAAAGTGTCTCCAAATATGCCGGCTATTTTCTCGGAAAACGATACAAAAAGCTCTCTGAAAAAATGATCCGCTCCTGCACCATGAATCCGGAATACTGGAAAAAGAACAAATAAGAGCAGGTCACGGTTTTTTAAAAGAGATATCACAGTTTAAACACAATTCCCTGTTAAACTGTCTTTTATAAGAGAAATAAATGTTACTGAGAACGGAGTGAGCAGTAACAGATACATGCATCAGATAACATAGAAGGGAGCACCAGAGGCATGAGTGAAGAGAATAAATGGGTGACAGACTTGCCGGATGAGGATAAGAATGCTTCGGCAGAACAGAAACCGCTGACGCATCCTTATTCTGAGGGACGCAGGATGCAGGAGAGCAGACAAGACAGTTATGCAGGTGCCGGACAGAGTGAAGGCACTTCGCAGGAGAAACCAAAATACGGACATTATGAGGTGCACCAGCCTCAGGCCGGTAATTATGCCGGTGGAAATATACCGCCCAAAAAGCCGCGGAAAAAGAGAAATTTTTCAGGCAACAACAGCTTTGGAAAGAAAGCAGCCACTGCGGTGGCACTGGCTGTGATCTTTGGGCTGGTAGCCGGAGTGGTTTTTCAGGGCGTGAATATTGCAGCAGATAAATACAGAGGAAATGACAGCAGTACAACGATCGGAAAGACAGAAACAGTTACCGGAACAGAGGACAGTAGCTCTGCGGATTCTACTGTGAAGGATATTGTGGCAGAGAGTGGTACAGTGGCCGGTGTAGCCCAGGCAACCATGTCTTCTATCGTTGCCATTACATCTGTCAGTGTGCAGGAAATCCCAAGCTTTTTCGGATATGGAACGAGGCAGTATCAGAGTGCAGGAAGTGGTTCCGGTATTATTGTAGGAGAAAATGACAGCGAGCTTCTCATTGCGACTAACAACCATGTGGTATCTGGAGCGACTACACTTACTGTGTGCTTTGCAGGCAGTGATGTGGTAGGAGCGGAAGAAGAAACCCAGGCTATGGCAAGCAGCTCCGATGGAGATGCGGATGTGGATAATGCAGTTTCTGCCAAGATCAAAGGCACCGATGAAGAGAATGATCTGGCAGTGGTGGCAGTGGAGAAATCCGATATTCCGGATGAGACCATGGATGAGATCAAGATCGCACAGATGGGAAGCTCGGACGATCTTGTAGTCGGTGAGCAGGTGGTTGCCATTGGCAATGCACTGGGCTATGGACAGTCAGTTACCTCCGGATGGATAAGTGCCCTTAACAGAAACATCAGTACAGAGGACGGAGAAGCCAGCGGACTGATCCAGACTGATGCAGCGATCAATCCCGGAAACAGTGGCGGTGCACTTCTGAACATGAACGGTGAAGTGATCGGTATCAATGCGGCCAAGTATGCAGACAGTCAGGTGGAAGGCATGGGATATGCCATTCCGATCTCCAAGGCAGAGCCGATCCTGGAAGAACTGATGAACCGCGAAACCAGAGATAAGGTGGAAGATTCTTCCAAGGTAGGATATATGGGAGTCAAGGCTGCTGATCTTACAACAGAAGCCATCCAGATGTATAATATGCCGGCAGGTGCTTTTATTACTGAGGTAACGGAAGGTGGCGCAGCAGATAATGCAGGGATCAAAAAAGGCGATATCATTGTGAAGCTGGATGGACAGAAGGTAAGCGGCAAGGATGACCTTGTTGATAAGCTGCAGTATTATGAGGCAGGAGAAACCATCGAAGTGGTGATCTCCAGAGCGAACAGCGGAGAGTACAAGGAACAGACGGTTGAAGTGACCCTCGGAAGCAAACCCTCTTCTGACAAATAAAAGAAAATACAGGATAACCATTTATAAACCGGGGAGCTGCATAAGAACATGCAGCTCCCCGGTTTATAAAAACTTAATTTGATACAGCCGGATTATGTGCTATAATATGCATAATAAAAACCAGAAAGGAAATGTTATGGCAGATCAGTTTGATAATAATAAAGACAATGACCAGGAGCAGAAATACGAGAAATTCTGTTTTTTATGCCGCAGACCGGAGAGTCAGGCAGGGAAGATGATTGACCTTCCTAATCATATACATATCTGTGCGGATTGCATGCAGAAAAGCTTTGATACTATGAACACCCAGATGAACAATGGAAATTATTCCGATCTTTTTAACATGCCGAATGTGAGCATGATCGATCTCAGCAGTTTCCAGAATCCTGGAAACCAGGCGAAGAAGATCAAGAAAAAATCAGAGACTCCGAAGCCGGTGATCGATCTCAAAGATATTCCTGCACCACATAAGATCAAAGCAACTCTGGATGAATATGTGATCGGACAGGAATATGCCAAGAAGGTAATGTCTGTAGGTGTATACAACCATTATAAGAGAGTTGCCACAGATACCATGGATGATATTGAGATCGAGAAATCCAATATGCTGATGATTGGACCTACAGGCTGCGGTAAGACTTATCTGGTGAAGATGCTTGCCAGACTTCTTCAGGTACCGCTTGCCATTGCAGATGCCACATCTCTTACAGAGGCCGGTTATATCGGTGATGATATCGAGAGCGTAGTATCCAAGCTGCTTGCAGCTGCAGATAATGATGTGGAGAAGGCAGAGCACGGGATCATTTTCATCGATGAGATCGATAAGATCGCAAAGAAGAAGAATACCAACCAGAGAGATGTCAGCGGAGAGGCTGTCCAGCAGGGACTTCTGAAACTTCTGGAGGGAAGTGAAGTGGAAGTTCCGGTAGGTGCTACCAGCAAGAATGCCATGGTACCTATGGTGACTGTAAATACAAGGAACATTCTGTTTATCTGTGGCGGTGCGTTCCCGGATCTTGAGAATATCATCAAAGAAAGACTGAATAAACAGGCGTCTATCGGATTTTATGCAGATCTGAAGGACAAATATGATGATGATCCGCATGTGCTGGAGAAAGTAACGGTAGATGATCTCCGTGCATTTGGAATGATTCCGGAATTTATCGGTCGTCTTCCGATCATCTTTACCCTGAACGGGCTGACGGAAGATATGCTTGTGAAAATCCTCAAGGAGCCGAAGAACGCCATTCTGAAACAGTACAAGAAGCTTCTGGCACTGGATGAAGTAAAACTGGAGTTTGAGGACGGTGCCTTACATGCCATTGCCCGTAAGGCATTGGAACGCCATACAGGAGCCAGAGCTCTCCGGGCTATCCTGGAGGAATATATGCTGGATATCATGTATGAGATCCCGAAGGACGACAATATCGGTGAGGTCGTGATCACAGAGGGATACATTCAGGGCAACGGAGGTCCGAAGATCCTTATGCGTGGACAGGAGATCCCGGCACTGGAAGGATAAGAAACAAGAAGATTCTTTAATATATAAAGGAGCGTGACAGATATGGCAAAAAGCAGTTTTTGGGATGATCTGGGAAACACACTGACAAGAAAGGCAAAGGGCTTAAGTTCCAGAGCAGAGAATCTCTATGAGATCCAGAAGATCCGTAACAAGCTCTCTGCACAGGAGCGTATGACCGAAAAGCTGATGATGGATATCGGAAAGATGATCTATACACGTTATGAGCAGGGAGAAGCCGTTGACGGTGAGACGGGAGTTATCTGCGAGGAGATCAGCCAGCACATGCTGGAGGCAGATCACTACAGAGATGCGATCGCTGCCAGTAAAGGGGAGAAGTTCTGCCCGGCCTGCCATAAGGCGGTGATGCGGGAGGCCAGCTTCTGTCCGTATTGCGGAGCGGCGTGTCCTACAGCGGAGCTGGAAGAGAAAGCTGCTGATGTGATCGAGCAGGCAGAGGAGGAGCTTGAAGAGGCTGCTGAGGCAGAGGTGACAGAAGTACCGGAGACAGAAGCGGAAGAAAACGCAGAAGCTACAGAAGCGGCAGCAGATCCGGAAGAGACAGTAGAAGCGTCAGAAGTAGTAGAAACAGAAGAAGCTACAGAAGTGGCAGCAAAAACCGCAGAAGCGTCAGAAACAGAAACATCAGGATCAGATCCGGAATTGGAAGAGGAAAGAACGGAAGTGGGATCTGCAGAAACAGAGGAGCCTGCGGCTGATCCGGAAAATACAGAAACAATAGAAGAAAAAACAGAATAACCATAAGCATATAAGGCAGGCTTTCCCCAGTGGGAGCCTGCCTGAGTATTATGTAGACCACAGAAATAAGGAGAGGGAATAATGTTGTGGAATTTACTGACGGCGGGAATCTTTGGTACAGACTATTATATAAAGAAGAAAATCAACACATCGGAAAAGAAAGATCTGAAGGAAAAGTGCCTGGGAGGCAGACTGATCGTAAGAAATTGCCATAATCATGGGATGATGCTTGGAATATTAAAAAACAAAGATAAAGAATTCCTGAGAGATCTTGCATCTATGGTGCTGGGCGGTGCGATCTGGGAGTATATACGTACTTCCGGAGAAAAAGGTACACGCATATCCAAGCTTGGGCTTTCCATGATCCTGGGCGGCGGTCTGAATAATTATACGGAACGTCGCAGAAAGGGATACGTCACGGATTATGTGAGACTGAATGTGGAAAATCCGAAGCTTAAGAAGGTCGTATTTAATATTTCGGATCTTTTCATATTTACAGGTGCGCTTCTCTGGGGCGGGAGCGAGATCTTTTCTGAAAAAGAAAAATAAATAAAAAAACAGAAGTGCCGGTGTTGGGCGCTTCTGTTTTTTTGATTTTGGATAAAATAAAAAAGAATGCAGGAAATGGGACTTGAACCCACACGATCTTGCGACCACAGGCACCTGAAGCCTGCGCGTCTGCCAATTCCGCCATTCCTGCATTTTTTCAACCGGCTTGCTTCGCTTTGTTTGCTCCGCTCGTCGACTGCTCACTTATAATAACTCAGGAATTGGATAATGTCAATAGAAAAATTCAAAAAAATTAAAAAAATTCAAAAAAAATATTTTGAGTTAGTTTTATACGTTTTTTTTGCATATGGTGTTGAAAAATGACGATTCCTGTGATACAATCTTGAAGATTTAGGATAAAATAAGAGAACAAAGAAAGGGAGATTGTATGAAAGCATTTCTGATATTGGAAGATGGCCATGTATTTACAGGAACCAGCATTGGTTCTGCAAGGGAAGTCATCAGTGAAATTGTCTTTAACACTTCCATGACCGGTTATCTGGAAGTAATGACGGATCCTTCTTACGCAGGACAGGCGGTGTGTATGACATATCCGCTGATCGGAAACTACGGAATCTGTTATGATGACCAGGAATCAAGGAAGCCGTGGATTGACGGATTTATTGTACGCGAATTATCACGAGTTCCCAGCAACTTCAGAAGCGTAGACACCATTCAGCATTTTCTGAGCAAAAACGACATTCCGGGAATCGCAGGAATTGATACCAGAGCACTGACTAAGATCCTTCGTGAGAAGGGAACCATGAACGGAATGATCACAGTTGATGAGAACTATGACCTGGATACAATCATCCCCAGATTAAAAGCATATACAACAGGAAAAGTGGTAGAGAAGGTTTCCTGCCGCGAAAAGGAAGTGCTTAAGGGGAACGGACCGAAGGTTGCCCTTCTTGATCTGGGCGCCAAGAAAAACATTGCACGCTCACTGAATGAGAGAGGATGCCAGGTTACTATTTACCCGGCTCTGACATCTGCAGAAGAAATCCTTGGAGACAATCCGGACGGCATCATGCTCAGTAACGGACCTGGAGATCCGAAGGAATGTACTTCTATTATTAAAGAAATCAAAAAACTCTATGACTCTGATGTACCGATCTTTGCCATCTGTCTTGGACATCAGCTTATGGCTCTTGCAACAGGCGGAGACACCCATAAGATGAAATACGGTCACAGAGGCGGAAATCATCCGGTTAAAGACCTTGAGACAGGAAGAGTATATATTTCCTCCCAGAACCATGGCTACGTTGTAGACGCAGAGGGACTTGAGGAGAAAAATATCGCACATCCTGCATTTGTAAACGTCAACGACGGAACAAACGAGGGTATGGCATATAATGGAAAGAACATCTTTACTGTACAGTTCCATCCGGAAGCATGCCCTGGACCACAGGATTCCAGTTACCTTTTTGACAGATTCATGAAGATGATGGGAGGAGAGAAATAATGCCAAGGAATAAGGACATAAAAAAAGTACTTGTAATCGGCTCAGGCCCGATCATAATCGGCCAGGCAGCAGAGTTTGACTATGCAGGAACCCAGGCATGCCGCTCCCTGAAGGAAGAGGGCATGGAGGTTGTACTTTTAAACTCCAATCCTGCTACCATCATGACAGATAAAGACATCGCAGACAGAGTTTACATCGAGCCTCTGACTGTTGAAGTCGTAGAGCAGCTGATCCTCAAAGAGAAACCGGACAGTGTACTTCCTACACTGGGCGGACAGGCAGGTCTGAACCTTGCCATGGAGCTTGAGGAAAAGGGCTTCCTGAAAGAGCACAATGTACGTCTCATCGGTACCACAGCAGCAACGATCCGTAAAGCTGAGGACCGTCAGGAATTTAAGGATACAATGGAAAAGATCGGCGAGCCGGTTGCAGCATCCAAGGTCGTAACAACTGTAGAAGACGGTGTTGCGTTTACTCAGACTATCGGTTATCCGGTTGTTCTCCGTCCTGCATATACACTTGGCGGAAGCGGCGGTGGTATCGCGTATAATGAGCCGGAGCTTCGTGAAATCCTTGAGAATGGTCTCCGTCTTTCCCGTGTAGGCGAGGTTCTTGTAGAGAGATGTATCGCCGGATGGAAAGAAATCGAGTACGAGGTAATGCGAGACAGCGCAGGAAACTGCATCACAGTCTGCAACATGGAGAACATTGACCCGGTTGGTGTCCATACCGGTGACTCCATCGTAGTTGCTCCTTCCCAGACCTTAGGAGATAAAGAGTACCAGATGCTCCGTACATCTGCTCTTAACATTATTACAGAGCTTGGCATCACAGGTGGATGTAACGTACAGTACGCTCTTCATCCGGAGAGCTTTGAGTACTGCGTTATCGAGGTTAACCCTCGTGTAAGCCGTTCCTCCGCACTTGCAAGTAAGGCTACCGGTTATCCGATCGCCAAGGTTGCAGCCAAGATCGCACTGGGTTACACACTGGATGAGATCCCGAACGCCATCACAGGCAAAACATACGCAAGCTTCGAGCCGATGCTGGATTACTGTGTTGTTAAGATCCCGCGTCTGCCATTTGATAAATTCATCACAGCAAAACGTACACTGACTACACAGATGAAGGCTACCGGTGAGGTTATGAGTATCTGCCATAACTTCGAGGGCGCTTTAATGAAGGCTATCCGTTCCCTGGAGCAGCATGTAGACAGTCTGATGTCCTATGACTTCTCACATCTTTCTGATGAAGAACTGATGGACGAGCTGAACATTGTGGATGATCGCCGTATCTGGAAGATCGCAGAAGCCCTGAGACGAAATGTTTCCCAGGAGAAGCTTCATGATATCACAAAGATCGACATCTGGTTCATCGATAAGCTGGCTATCCTTGTTGAGATGGAGCAGGCTCTGAAAACTCAGAAGCTGGACAAAGACCTTCTTCTGGAAGCAAAACGTCTGGAGTTCCCGGACTACATCATCGCAGACCTGACAGGAAAGACAGAAGCTGAGATCAAAGACCTGCGTAAAGAGTATGGCATCCGTGCAGCATACAAGATGGTTGATACCTGTGCAGCAGAGTTTGCGGCAGCGACACCATATTACTATTCTGTATACGGCGATGAGCAGACAGAGAATGAAGCTGTAGAAACAAAAGATAAGAAAAAGATCCTGGTACTTGGTTCCGGCCCGATCCGTATCGGTCAGGGTATCGAGTTCGACTTCTGCTCTGTACACTGTACATGGGCATTTGCGAAAGAAGGATATGAGACGATCATCATCAACAATAACCCGGAGACAGTAAGTACAGACTTCGATATTGCAGATAAGCTGTATTTTGAGCCGCTGACACCGGAAGATGTTGAGAATGTTGTAAATATCGAGAAACCGGACGGAGCTGTTGTTCAGTTCGGTGGACAGACAGCTATCAAGCTTACAGAGGCACTGATCAAGATGGGCGTTAAGATCCTCGGAACATCTGCTGAGAACGTAGATGCTGCAGAGGATAGAGAGCTCTTTGATGCCATTCTTGAGAAATGCCAGATCCCGAGACCGAAGGGACACACTGTATTCACAGCAGAAGAGGCGAAAAAAGCTGCCAACGAGCTGGGATATCCGGTACTTGTCCGCCCGTCCTATGTACTTGGAGGACAGGGAATGCGTATCGCTGTCAGCGATGAGGACGTGGAAGAGTACATCGGAATCATCAACCAGATCGCACAGGAGCATCCGATCCTTGTTGATAAGTACCTGATGGGTAAAGAAATCGAGGTCGATGCAGTATGCGACGGTGAGGACATCCTGATCCCTGGAATCATGGAGCACATCGAGCGTGCAGGTATCCATTCCGGAGACAGTATTTCCGTATATCCGGCACAGACCATCAGCCAGAAAGCAAAAGATACCATTGCCGAGTACACACGCCGTCTTGCACAGGCACTTCATGTAATCGGTATGATCAATATTCAGTTCATCGTTGTAGGCGAGGATGTATATGTCATCGAGGTTAACCCGCGTTCCAGCCGTACAGTACCGTACATCAGCAAGGTAACAGGAATCCCGATCGTTCCGCTTGCAACAAGAGTTATCCTTGGACATAAGATCAAAGAGCTTGGTTACACACCGGGACTTCAGAAAGAAGCAGAGTACTTCGCAATCAAGATGCCGGTATTCTCCTTCGAGAAGATCAGAGGCGCAGATATCAGCCTTGGACCGGAGATGAAATCCACAGGTGAGTGCCTTGGTATTGCTAAGACCTTCAACGAGGCTCTTTACAAAGCATTCATCGGGGCAGGAATCCGTCTTCCGAAACACAAACAGATGATCATCACTGTTAAGGATGAGGATAAAGAGGATATCATCCCGATCGCAAAACGCTTCGAGGCTCAGGGATACCGTATCTTCGCAACAAGAGGTACAGCAAATGTCCTGACTGAGAACGGAATCAAGGTAACACGCACCAATAAACTGGAGCAGCCGTCTCCGAACCTGATGGACCTGATCCTTGGCCACAAGATCGATGTTGTCATCGATACACCGCCACAGGGTGTTGAGCATCAGAAAGATGGTTTCGTCATCCGTCGTAATGCCATCGAGACAGGTGTCAATGTGCTTACAAGCCTTGATACTGCAGAGGCTCTGGTCACAAGTCTTGAGAATACAGACCTGAACCACCTGACTCTGGTAGATATCGCCACCATCGACAATCGATAATAAATTGTAAATTCTGTGAAATAAAAAATTAAAAGTTTACGAATTGTCAAATATGTAATATACTGATAAGGACGGGGCCGTCGTTCACATACCGGCCCTGTCCTTATCTTGCTTTTAGAAAGGAGTTAACATGATTTTTATAGAATTACTGAAGGTTATCCTTCTCGGTATTGTGGAGGGAATCACCGAGTGGCTTCCGATCAGTAGTACCGGACATATGATCCTTGTGGATGAGTTTATCAAGCTGAATGTATCCGAGGCATTTATGGAATTTTTCCTGGTGGTGATCCAGCTTGGCGCGATTCTGGCAGTTGTTGTACTGTACTGGAACAAGCTGTGGCCTTTTTACATAAGAAAAATCCCGAAGAAAACACAGATGGCACTGCGTAAACAGCCGGCAGTACCCAGAACTGTCCTTACTTTTGTAGAAAAATACTGTGATAAGGATAAGTGGATCCTCTGGTTTAAGATCCTGGTAGCATGTCTGCCGACGATCATCATCGCTCTTCCTTTTAATGACATTATTGAAAAGAAATTTTACAACTATGTGGTCGTTGCCATCATGCTGATCGTTTATGGTGTGCTTTTTATCGTTATCGAGAACTACAACAAACGCCGCAGACCAACCTGCACCAGACTGGATGAGCTTTCCTTTAAGACAGCGCTGATCATCGGCTGCTTCCAGGTGCTTTCCGTGATTCCGGGAACATCCCGTTCCGGATCTACCATTATCGGAGGAATCCTTGCAGGAACATCCCGTACAGTTGCAGCAGAATTTACCTTTTTCCTGGCAATTCCGGTTATGTTCGGAGCAAGTCTTCTGAAACTGGTCAAATTCGGTTTTGCCTTCAGCTCCACAGAGCTGATCATCCTGATCGTAGGTGTTGTGGTATCCTTTGTGGTATCTGTTCTTGCCATCAAATTCCTGATGGGATATATCAAGAAACACGATTTTAAAGTATTCGGCTGGTATAGGATCATTCTTGGTATCCTGGTGCTCGGATACTTCGTTGGAAAAACATTTTTAGCATAAAACTGCAATCTGGAGGTAATCATTATGAAATATAAGAAGCTTTTGATCGTACTGACAGCAGTGACGGCGCTTGGTATTGCCGGCTGTGGAAAATCATCAAAGGAAACAGCAGAGGTGACACCAACACCGGTTCCTACAGCCGCACCTACGGCTGCACCGGCTACATCCACACCGCT
Source organism: Blautia sp. MB18-30 (assembly GCF_023669475.1). Lineage (NCBI taxonomy): Bacteria > Bacillati > Bacillota > Clostridia > Lachnospirales > Lachnospiraceae > Blautia > Blautia sp. MB18-30. The sequence goes on from NZ_JAMOYY010000009.1 coordinate 91,038, forward strand.
TCCCACATCTACACCTGCACCGAAGCTGATCGGTGTAAAGACCAGTACTGCAAAATTTGTTTATCTTACCAACAGCACGAAGGGAGAGATCCGTGAGATCTATCTCCGCGCGGCAGGAGGGGAAGAATGGGGCAAAAGTCTTGTTCCTGCAGAAGCTACCATCAAAGATGCGGAGCAGGTGCAGATGTATTACACCCCGGATTCTGCAAGAGATGCCATCTATGATATGAAGATCGTAGACGGAGACGGAAATGCCTATGAGATCTACAGTGTACAGCTGAGCGATATGGAAAAGGCAAAACTGATGATCGATAACGGAGAAGCATACCTGACCTATACAAGCCTCAGTGACAAGAGTGAGAAGAGCACTATTGGCAATGTGGAAACGGATAACAGTGAGGCGGACAGCAGTGATTCCGCAGACAGCACAGATGCTTCAGATCTGACAGACAGTTCTTCCGGTATCACGGATACTTCTTCCGACAGCAGCGATGGAAGCTATGACAACAGTGATGATGGAAGCTATGATAACAGTGATGACGGAAGCTATGACAGCAGTAATGACGGAAGCTACGACAACAGCGATGACGGAAGCTACGACAACAGCAGTGATGATGGAAACTATGACAGCAGTGATGATAGCGGCGACTATGTAGATGACAGCGGCAACAGCGGAAGCGGTGACGATTCTCTTGACAACAGTACAGATACAGATGACAGCGGAGACGGAGAGATTGTCTGGGATGATAACGGAGACTGGTCAGAGGAATAAACCGGGATCCTGTAAACAGAGGGAAACATGGAACAGACATTTCTTGAAAAACTGAAACGAGTAAAACCTGGGGATCTGCTTCACATCATCAAGTTTATCCTGGCATTTCCCATTGCGATGGTCTACAGACTTTTTCGCAGGGATCTCTGGCTTCTCTGTGATACAGAGAATGAATGCCGGGATAACGGATTCTGGCTGTACAAATATCTGAGAGAAAATACCAGTGAGGATGCAGTGTACGCCATCAATAGAAAATCTCCGGATTATGCCCGGGTAAAAGATATGGGACCTGTGATCCAGTATGGAAGCTTCCGCCACTGGATCTACTATCTGGCTGCATCAAAAAATATCAGCTCCCAGAAAATGGGAAAACCAAACGCAGCCATCTGCTATGTGCTGGAGGTTTACGGAATCCTACGGAACAAGCGGGCGTTCCTGCAGCATGGGATCATTACGGCAGATCTTAGTTTTCTGTACTATCCGCATACAAAAATGAGCCTTTTTGTTACCAGTACCTATGATGAGTGGAAATATGTCAATGACCGGTACGGATATCCGGAAGGCTATGTGCAGGAGCTGGGACTGTGTCGTTTTGACCAGCTTCATGATATGAAGGTAAAAAAGAACCAGATCCTGATCATGCCGACCTGGCGTATGTATATCCGCAATGAGATCTCAGCCTCTGATCACGAGCTGGAAGCACAGAAATTCATGGAAACCGATTATTACCGGTACTGGGATGCACTTCTCAAGGATGAGAGACTGATCCGCTATATTGAGGAGAACGATCTTCAGATCATCTTTTATCCGCACAGGGAAATGCATCGGTTCCTGAAATATTTTCATGTGGATCATCCGAAGATCACAGTGGCGTCCTGGCCTGAGTACGATGTGCAGACACTCCTTAAAGAGTCCGCAGTGCTGGTGACTGATTTTTCCAGTGTGGCCATGGACTTTGCCTACATGAAAAAGCCACTGGTCTACTACCAGTTTGACAATGAAAAATTCCGGCAAAGTCATCATCAGATCGGGTATTTTGATTTCCGGAAAGATGGCTTCGGTCCGGTATGTGTAACGGAACAGGAAGTAACGGACTGGCTGATCCGCCTGCATAAGCAGGGATTTGCCAATGAAGAGATCTATCTGGAAAGACACGGAAAATATTTTGATCTGTGGGATACAAAGAATTGTGAAAGAAATTACAAAGCGATCAAAGAAATGTAACAGGTGGTGAAAAATTGCAGCAGTTAATGGAAGCTCCGGCGGAGATCAAGGTAAAAACCAGGAAATTTTCGCTGACAAAAGGAACCATAAAGATCAGTTTTGAGCTGGAAGGATCCAGAGGAAGGATCCGTTCCCTGAAGCTGAAACAGCGAAATGCAGTGTTGGATACAAGTTTTCCTTTTGAAATGCAGACAGCAAAAAAAGGAAATACGATCGTGTATCATGCACAGATCAATGTAGATCAGTATCCGATGGAAACCGCATTCTGGGATGTGGTGGCATCTGTGGATAAAGAAGGAAAAGGAAATTATGAGGATGCGATCCTGGGAGGCTTAAGTTCAAAACTTAAACTTAAGCTGATCCTTTTTCCAAGATGGACCAGAACCGGGGATGGGCATATGGTTTATCCCTTTGTCAACGGAGCAAGGCAGTTTACCATTCAATACCGGAAATATGATCCGAAATATGACAGCTATGCATTTATAGCAAAAGAATTTCTTGCATTATTCTGCTATTTTATCCTGAAACCTTACTGGGATCATAAGAAATTATGGCTGATCTGCGAGAAATACTGTACAATGGCACAGGACAACGGCCTCTATTTTTTCCGGTACTGTATGGAGCATGCACCGGAGAAGGACAGAAGTCGGATTTTTTATGTAATAGATAAAAAATGTCCGGATTATCAGGCTGTAAAAGAGTATGATGCCAATGTGATCCAGTTCATGTCATTTAAGTACATGATCTATCTCAGCGCTGCACGGTATCTGATATCTACCGATGCAATCCGGCATTTTTATATCTGGGATTCGCCCAACAGCATCTACAAGGTTCTGTATCAGGCACGGAAGAACATCGTATTTCTCCAGCATGGAGTGATGGGCTTCAAGCAATGCCACAGGACCTTCCATAAAGGCGGAGGCAATCAGATGGCACTGTTTGTGGTGTCTTCGGGTTATGAACAGAAGATCATCCATGATTATTTCGGATACGATAATGAAGAGATCATTATCACCGGACTGGCCAGATGGGATGTGCTGGAGGACAAGTCGGATCCGGCTCATAAAGAGATCCTGCTGATGCCTACATGGAGAAGCTGGCTGGAGGATATCAGCGAGGAGCAGTTCAAAAAAAGTGAATACTATCAGCGTTATAAAGCATTTCTGCAGGATGAGAGGCTTAAGACTCTTCTGGAAAAGGAAAATATCACGCTGAATTTTTATATCCATCCGAAATTCCGGGAACATATCCGGAGCTTTCAGGTGGAAGACAGGCATATCCGTCTGATCCCATTTGGGACTATGCCGCTGAATCAGCTTCTGATGAGCTGTCATATGCTGATCACCGATTATTCTTCTGTTTCCTGGGATGTCTACTATCAGGAAAAACCGGTGGTATTTTATCCCTTTGATCTGGAAACCTATGAGAAAGTCCAGGGAAGCTATATGGACTACAAAAAAGATGTTTTCGGAGATCTGGCATGGGATCAGAACCAGCTGGTAGACCTTATCGGAGAATATGCGAGGAACGGATTCCGTGAAAAACCGGAATTTTCAGGAAGAAGAGATGAGCTTCTTCCCTACAGGGACAATGACAACAGCAAACGAATTTATGAATATATAGCCAATGCTCAAATACCGGACAAACTGAAAAGAAGGCTGAAAGAGAAAAAATTTTAATGTAAGGATACAAAAGGAGCAATATGAACAGGGAGTATGAATTTTCAGTAGTTGTTTTTGCAAAAGATACCGCAAAGCTTTACAGAACCTTTAAAAATGTACGTGAGGTCACACCGGAAGGAACGGTACAGATCCTTGCAGTATGCATTGCAGGAGATATGGATATTCCTGATGAACGGGACATGCGGGAGCTGGAGGAAGCCGGAGAAAAGGAGAAAGAGCTCAAGGACGAAGAGCTGGATAAGATCTACGGAGAGTTCAATCCGGAGGATCCTCGTTTCCGGGAGATGCTGGATGACCGGGATCTTTTATATATTGACGGACTGGAATGTGGGGATCTTGTGGCGGAGCTGAAGGATAAGATAGCTGGAAGCTATGTTGTTTTTGCAAAAGCCGGAATCCGTTTTTCCCCAAAATCCAGTGCAGAGATCAGACGCTGCTTTGAGGAAGAAAACAGAGATGTTGTCCTAACAAAGATCCGTGGAAAAGGAAATATCTATGTGCGGGAGCATAATAATTACTGTAACCGTTTCACCGAAAAAACAACGCTGGATAACAATGTATATCTTCTGCATCAGCTGTATACCGCTTACACATTTGCCGCAGATCAGGTGAAATGGGTATCCGAGATCCGTCCGGAGATCTGGTATCTGGATGTGATGACCATGGTATATCAGTCCGTTGTAAGCTGCCGGAGTCTGGGAGTGGCTTCAGGGGAAGATATCTATGTGCAGATCCTTGCGGACCATCTCATGGTGGAGGACTGGAAGAATATGCTGCAGGATCCGGACCAGCTGGAGGTATTTTATCAGGAATTTTTCCGAAAGATCGCAGACTGCAGAATAAAAGAAAATCCTGTTCATGAAAAAAATGCAGATTATGTGCTGCTGTATTACAGCGCAAAAATAGCTGATATCATATTTGATAACGAGAAGCTTGATGAAGAGAAAAAGTGCAGATATGAGGAAGGTATCGAAAGCTTCCTGAAGCAGATGGAGTTTCCGGAGATCGTGATGTCCAATCAGCATATCAGCAGGGCAAACAAAGTATATCTTCTCCGGAAATATTATCCGGATATATGCAAAAAATTTCCGGATCAGGCAGACACGATCCTGAATCCCATATATGACAATCTCCGTGTCAAGATATTCCAGCCGGAAAAAGACCAGCTGCACTGTGAATTTTCCATTGTGGAGCCTGTGAGCAGGACAAACCGTGCATATATGATGACTGGTGGCAACACCTATGAAGCCAGATGGAAATATACACTGGAAAGAACCGGCTGGTGCAGAGAAGAAAGTGCCGTTGAGAAGCTGTATATCGTGGACATTCCGCTTTCCGAGATCCGGGAGTTTATCAGCTGGGGCACAGGCACAGATGGACATATAAATAAAATGTACAATATTTCCTACGGAAAATATGTGCCATTTACAAAGAAGCTGCCGCTTTTCCTGCATATAGAGGATAAGCTTCTGTATCTTAACGAAAAAGTCCGGATGATCCGTGGAGAGGATCAGGAAGATGCAAAGGTTCTGGGCCATCAGTATGAAGTAACGGTAGAGCCATACAGTCAGAGTAGGGAGAAACAGCTGAAGAAAAAACGCACCAAAGCAATATTTTCTCAGGGAAAGGCCGGAAAAAAGGCAGTTCTCGTACGTAAGCTCTACGAGATGCAGAAGGCAAAGCAGAAAAAGCAGATCTGGCTGATCTCCGATCGTACAACACGCGGAGATGACAACGGCGAAGTGATGTTCCGCTATCTCTGCGCCAATCCGGACCCTACGGTGGAGCCGTACTTTGTAGTCAACAAGGATACACAGGATTATGTGGAAATGAAGAAGCTTGGAAAGGTTGTGGAGCCTTTCTCCTGGAAGCATAAGCTTCTGTTCCTGCTGAATGAATTTTCACTGTCCTCCCAGGCTAACAAACCGGTGATCAATCCTTTTGGAAAGCTGGAGTATCTGTACCGCGATATCATCTATGACAAAAAGCTGGTATTTTTACAGCATGGTGTGACCAAAGACAACCAGTCCAAGTGGCTGAACAAATACAACCGTAATCTTTTCGGATTTATCGTCAGCACAAAGCCGGAATATGATTCTGCCTTTACCTATGACTATTTTTATCCGGAAAAAAATATCTGGCTTACGGGAATGCCGCGTTATGACCGTCTGGTCCATGATGAGCGTAAGTATGTGACGGTGATGCCTACCTGGCGCAAAAGCCTTTCCTCAGGAACCGATGCCAGAGGGGTATGGCAGCTTGGAAAAGAATTTCAGGAAAGCGAATATTTCCATTTTTATGATGATCTTCTCAACAACGAAAGACTTCTGGGAGCGGCAGAGAAGTACGGATATACCATCTGCTTCATGCCTCACCCAAATACCATTGACGGTCTGCATATGTTCCGTCATGATCCACGGGTAAAATTTATGGATTCGTCTTATTCCTACAAGGACATTTTTGCCCAGACAGATCTGATGATCACGGACTATTCTTCGGTTGCCTTTGATTTTGCATATTTGAGAAAACCCATCGTATACTCCCAGTTTGACAGAGACAGCTTTTTCAGTGGCGCGCATTCCTACACAGAGGGATACTTTGACTATGAGAGAGATGGCTTCGGAGAGGTGGAGCATACACTGGACGGAACTGTGGACCGGATCATCGAATATATGGCAGACAGCTGTCAGATGAAAGAGGAATATCGGAAACGAATGGATGAGACCTTTGCATTTAATGACCGTAACTGTTCCAAACGAGTTTATGAGAGGATCATCGAGAATCGGTAATATGGAGGTTGGATTTTGGAAGGAAAGCAGGCAATAAAGTTTGATAAATATAATTCTCAGGCGATGAAGGGCATTGCCATTGTTATAATGCTGTTCCATCATATGTATCTGAGTCAAGACAGATTTGAGGGGCTGAATGTTGTTTTCACTCCGTTTTCAGCAGATCGGATCATGTATCTGTGCAGAACATTTAAGATCTGTGTACCGATCTATGCATTTATTTCCGGATACGGACTGTATCTCAGTTACAGAAAAAATAATTCTACACCTGGCAAGTGGACAGCCAAAAGACTGATAAAAACAATGGGAGGGTTCTGGATTATATGGGGGCTTTCTGTTGTGAGCTCACAGCTTTATAACGGCTATGCCGTGGCCAGATATTTCGGAAACGGAAATATTGCCAAAGGTGTTAGCGCAATGGTGCTGGATTTTTTTGGTCTGGCGAAACTTTTCGGAACTTCGACTCTGAACGGAACCTGGTGGTATATGAGTGCGGCGATCATTTTTATCATCTGCGTGCCACTGTTTATGATAAAGGAAGAATATCTGGTATTTATTCTTGTGGCTGTTGCAGCATTTCCACGGATAATTTCCCTGGAGGTTATGGGAATTACGGGTATTTATGCATTTTTACCGGTATTTCTCATGGGAATGTGTGTAGCCAAGTATGATCTGTTTAACCGATGGTTTAAGATATGGAATGCTGGAATGAAGCATGTTTTCAAATTTCTTCTGGAGCTTCTTGCGGTGTTTATTTTGTATAAAGCGTACAGAACTTTGCCGCTGACGGTATACAGTGAGATCCACTGGGGTGTGTATCCAATTGTATTTATGGCATTTTGCTGCGAATTTATTAATGTCATTCCGGGAGTGCGACAGATTTTATTGTTCCTCGGAAAACATTCCATGAATATATTTCTGATACATACATTTATAAGAAAATCTTCTTTTGTGTATGTGAGTGGATATTTTCTGACCAATACACTGACGCTTCTGCTGGCTTCACTGGCAGTGTCCATAGCGCTGGAATGGCTGAAAAAGGTAAGCGGATACAACCGCCTGATCCAGAACATCTGTGTGAAAGCAGAACAGATTATATAAAAATATAAAAAATCCTGAATTCTGATAAACATCTTTTTTACCGGACAGAATAGATGTCCGGGCTTCTGATATATATCAGCATTCAGGATTTTTATTGTATAGAAACAGGCTCAGATAGAAAAAATTTCTCCTGTATGGCTTGTATCATATCCTGTCTGGAGGGACAGGAACCGGCGGAAAGGTTCGGATGCAATGGTTTCCGCTACGGCCTGAAAGCCGGGGGTGCTCAGATTTTTGGTCTGCATAACCAGGAAGAGTGATTCCTGGCAAACAGGAAGAAAATCCAGCTCCGGAAAGTTTCTCGCTACACAGGCCTCGCCAAGAGCTATGTCTGCCTGTCCGCCAGCCACTGCAGCAGCCGTGGAGTGATCGGTAACAAGCTCATTTCGATATCCGGATATGGAATCCGGTGAAATTTCGGAAGACAGAAGTGTACGGTCAAGAAGGATGCGACGGCTGCTTCCTTTTTCGCGGTTCACAAAAATAATATCTGCCCGTGTAAGATCAGAAAATCCCCGGATATTCTTGGGATTTTCTTTTTTTACATAGAAGCCGACGGGATATTGACACAGAGAGATCACAGTCAGTGGGATACCGGGTATAAGGCTATGGATATCTTCCGGTGAGGCGGATGCACAGGCAATGTGGACTTTTTCAAAATAGAGAGAATACAGTCCGTTGTAGGTATTCATGTGAGACTGCAGAACAGGCAGATTGTCCGGGTGTGTGGGAAGCTGATTCAGGAGAAGATCCAGAGCCGGAGAAGCCTGTCCGCTGATGATCAGTCCACTGGAATGCAGAAGATAATCCCTTTTCAAAAGAGAACTCTCCGGCTGGTGATCATAAGACTGAGCAGAAGACGCAGAACATTCCGAACCCTTAAGATACTGAGACAGCTGTTCCTCGCTGACCCGCAGCTGTTTGCCGACTTTGGAGGAGGAAAGCTCTCCGCGTTTGATCAGGTCATATACTGTGGATTTTTTGATCTTTAGTTTATCTGCAACTTCCTGTGCTGTGTAGACTTTATTCATCGATACCTACCATAACATTGGTTGCTTTAATAACTGCGTAAGCATCAGAGCCTACTTTCAGTCCAAGTTCTTCCACCGCCGCACAGGAGATGGTAGCAGTGATGATATTTCCACCACCGATATCGATGGAAACGATGGAATTTACAGCTCCCTGGTTGATGTTGATGATTTTTCCTTTTAACTGATTACGTGCACTGAGTTTCATAAGTAATTCTCCTTTTCTTGAATATTGAATGAACCGGATCAGGCAAGTTCTCTGCTTCCGTTGTGCAGAGCAATGAACCTTGTGTGGGATTTGTCTGTATCAGGAGTGCTGTAAGCCACTCATGATAAGAAACGAAGCGGATCGTGAACATCCGCCTGGCTTGTCAACTATGTATTTATGATAGCACTTGCAGAGAAAAACAGCAATGCCTTATAGCTTGACAAGAAACTTTCCTTTCGGTAAAATTAAACAAAACCATTCAAAACTAAACAAAACTGAACGAAACGGAAAAGGAGAGAAACAAAAGATGAAGAAAAAAATCTTAGCAGCCCTTACCGCGGGAATTTTAACAACAGGCCTTATGACCGGAACTGTTTTTGCGGCGGACACAGAAGTGAAAGGTGATGAGAACCTGAAGGGAGAGGTTTATGCATTTATTGCTGCCAGCCTCAGCAATTCCATGGAGGAGATCCAGAAGGATTTCAATGAGCTTTATCCGAATGTAACGATCTATTACAGTGCAGACAGCTCAGGTACACTGCAGACACAGATCGAGGAAGGTGCACGCTGTGATCTTTTCTTTTCAGCAGCAGATAAACAGATGGATGCCCTCACAGAGGAAAAACTGACAAAGGAAGACACCGTTAAGGATCTTCTTGAGAACAAAGTCGTTCTGATCAGACCAAAGGACGGAGAGACAAAGGTAACAGGATTCGAGAATATCACAGACGCTGAAAATATGGCGCTTGCAGGAGAGGATGTTCCGGTGGGACAGTACGCCCGTGAGATCTTTAACAATCTTGGGATCATGGACGATGTAAACAAAATGGAGATCAACGAGTGCAAGAATGTAACGGATGTACTTGCAGCAGTCAGTGAAGGAAGCAATGAGGTTGGTGTTGTATATGCGACAGATGCTGCATCTGTTACTGATAAAGTAGATATCATCGCAGAGGCGCCGGCAGACAGCCTTAAGACGCCGGTTCTTTATCCTGTGGGACTTATCGAGGACAAGGAAGCATCGGAAGACGATACCAGGGCAGCAGAGGCTTTTCTTGATTATGTAGAGTCTGACGCAGCGATCAAGGTATTTGAGGACTATGGATTTACAGCATATGAGGCTGAGGATTCCGAGGATGCCACAGAAGCTTCTGCAGACAACACGGAGGCTGAGGACAGCACAGCTTCCGCAGACAGCACATCCAAATGAGTATGATGTAGAAAACCGGCAGGCAGTAAATATTGAAACACAGTAAATGCCGGCACAGGAATGAAATATGACAGAATTTTTGAGAGAAATAAACTGGAGTCCTCTGTGGATTTCCTTAAAAACAGGTCTGGCAGCCACAGTGATCGCTTTTTTTCTGGGAATATTCTGTGCCCGAAAGATCATGAAGCTGAAGCCGGGAGCCAGAGCAGTACTGGACGGGATCCTTACTCTTCCGCTGGTACTTCCTCCTACAGTGGCTGGATTTTTTCTGCTACTGATCTTCAGTCTGAAAAGGCCCTTCGGAAGCTTTCTTCTGGATAATTTTGATATTAAGATCGTGCAGACCTGGAAGGGCTGTGTGATCGCAGCGGCAGTGATCGCATTTCCGCTGATGTACCGCAATGCACGGGCTGCTTTTGAACAGGTGGATATAAATCTTATCCATGTAGGCCAGACTCTGGGGATGAGCGACAGCCGGATATTCTGGCGGGTAGTCATGCCGGCGGCAGGACCGGGGATCGCATCCGGAACAGTGCTGGCATTTGCACGCGCGATCGGAGAATATGGCGCAACCTCCATGCTTGCCGGAAATATCCTTGGAAAAACCAGAACAGTTTCTGTTGCCATTGCATCAGAGACAGCAGCCGGAAATTACGGAACTGCAGGATTCTGGGTCGTTGTGATCGTGCTGATCTCCTTTGTGATCGTAGCGCTGATCAATATCGTATCCGGAAGAGGAATGAAAACAAGAAGGTGGATCTGATGGCAGTCAAAGTAAATATCGAAAAAAACTTCCGTGATTTTTCCCTGAAGGTAGATTTTGAAGGCAGTTCGGCAGCCATTGGGCTTCTTGGTGCTTCCGGCAGCGGAAAAAGCATGACCTTACGCTGTATTGCAGGAATCGAAACACCGGATAAGGGAAGGATCGTCATCAATGGAAAAACAGTGTTTGATTCTGAAAAAGGGATCAATTTGAAACCGCAGAAGCGTCGGATCGGATATCTGTTTCAGAATTATGCGCTGTTCCCAACCATGACAGTGGAACAGAACATCCGCTGCGGTTATCGTGGGGAAAAATCCTCCGCCAGAGAAAAAGTGGCAGATCTGATCCGGCGATATCATCTGGAGGGGCTGGAGAAGCGCCTGCCCTCACAGCTTTCCGGCGGACAGCAGCAGAGAGTGGCACTGGCCAGAATGATGATCGGAGAGCCGGAAGCTATTCTTCTGGATGAGCCGTTTTCCGCACTGGACGGTTACTTGAAGGATGTGCTCCAGCGGGAGATGCAGGATTTCCTCAAGGACTATCCGGGAGATATGATCCTTGTGACACACAGCAGAGATGAGGCCTATAAATTCTGCAGGGAGCTTTCCATTGTACATGAAGGCAGGATCCTTGTGACCGGGGAGACAAAGCAGCTGTTTGAGAGACCGGGACTTCTGGAGGCAGCAAAGCTTACCGGCTGTAAGAATTTTTCCAGAGCGGAGAGGCTGGGACCTCACGAAATCTATGCGGCGGACTGGAAAATGAAGCTCCATACCGAAGAAAACGTAGATATGGATATTACCCATGTAGGGATCCGCGGCCACTGGATCCGCCCGGAATCAGAGCCGGGTGAGAACTGTATGGCAGTGCAGGTAGACCAATACATAGAAACTACATTTGAACATCAGTATATGATCCGAAACAAAGCGGAAGAGAATGCTGCCGGATTATGGTGGATGCGTCCCAAAAACAGCTTTACGGAGGATCCGGATAAAGATCTTCCGGAATATCTGTATCTTCCACCGGAGCATCTGATGCTGCTGAAATAAAGAACCCCCGGAAACAGACATTATCTGCTGTTTCCGGGGATTTTTTGTGTTCCTGCATTTTTGATGGATTTTTACGAGCAGAATCTATTTTCCATGATTTCCGGAATAGGTGATGTAATCGGACACCATCATGGCAAGCTTGAAGGCCAGTGCATCCTCAAAGGTACGGATATCCAGGCCAAATCGCTTCTGCAGCTTTTCAAAACGGTACACCAGAGTATTCCGGTGCACATAGAGCTGTCTGGAGGTTTCAGAAAGGTTCAGGTTATTTTCAAAGAAGGTCCGGATGATATTGAGGGTTTCGTCGTCAATAGATTCCAGGGATTCTTCTCCGAAGATCTCGCCTACAAACATGTTGCAGACCTGAGTGGGCAGCTGATAGATCAGACGGCCAATGCCCAGACGGTTATAACCGAAAACGTTTTTGTCAGCATAAAAGATCTTGCCGACCTCCAGAGCAGTGCGGGCTTCCTTGTAGGCATCGGAAAGCTCCATGATATCATCTGCAACATTGCTGTAGGAAACCCAGGCAGAGGTCATGGCCTCTGTATTGAGCATATCCACCAGCATGCAGGCGATACCCTCCAGCTCTTCGTAGCTTTCGGTGCTCTGAAGCTCACGTACTACGATGATGCCGGAATCATCCAGTGCAGTGATAAAATCCCGTGTACGGGCAGAAAAGATGTTGCGGATGGTAGCCAGGGCATTTTCGTCCTTGTGCTGCTTGGTTTCCACAAGAAATACCGCACGGCGGGCAGAAGGTGTGATATGAAGACGGGCAGCCTTGTTAAAAGCTTCTACCTGGGAATAGCGGTCCAGGAGAAGATTCTGCATAAAGGAGTTCTTGTCTGTTTTTTCCGTATAGGCGGTGAGGAGACTTTCTACCTGGCAGACAGCAAGCTCTCCGATGGTAGAAGCCTGCTCTCCGGAGCCCCATACGATCAGAAGCATATTGCTCTGAGGTGTGTTGTTCAGCTTGTACAGACTGCAGCTGCGGTTGGAGATGCATAAGGCAGGATCCTCCCGGAACTGAGCAAGCTTTTCAGAAGAAGGAAGTCGGCGGTCCCCTGTGGAAATGTATATCTGGTCATTTTCATCCAGAATACAGAAATCAAGACCGCTGATCCGGGTCCAGTCATCCAGACATTTTTGAATTGTTTGCTGTATTTTCATAAAAAGCGTCCTTTCTGATGTGAAATAAAACTAGTGAAATAAAAAGAAACCCCGGGAAATCATATCCCCCGGGGTTACATTCTGTTTTTATGATTCGACGAGAATTAGTTTGTGATAGTAAGCTCTGTCTCTTTGTCGAAGAAGTGAGCTTTCTCCATATCGAATGCAAATCTGATCGGATCACCGGTCTTAGCTGTTGTACGAGGATCAACTCGTGCTGTAACCTGAGTTCCGTCAACATCGAAGTACAGGAATACTTCAGCACCAAGAAGCTCGTAAACTTTAACTACGGAGTTCATTGGTTTGCTTGGAGATGTCTCAAGGAACATCTGAGAATCATGAATATCCTCAGGACGGATACCAAGAACAACTTTCTTTCCAACATAGCCTTTGTCTTTCAGGACTTTAGCCTTAGCTGCCGGAACGATAACCTCATGCTCACCACCGATCGTAGCAACTACATTGCCGCCTTTTTCGGAGATAACAGCATCAAGGAAGTTCATCTGCGGAGATCCCATGAATCCTGCAACGAAGAGGTTGCCTGGTTTCTGATACAGGTTCTGTGGTGTATCAACCTGCTGAACAACACCGTCTTTCATAACAACGATTCTGGTACCAAGTGTCATAGCCTCTGTCTGGTCATGTGTTACATAGATGATAGTAGCGCCAAGTCTCTGATGGATCTTGGAGATCTCGATACGCATCTGTACACGAAGCTTAGCATCCAGGTTGGAAAGAGGCTCATCCATAAGGAATACCTTAGGATTACGAACGATAGCACGTCCCATAGCAACTCGCTGTCTCTGACCACCGGAAAGAGCCTTCGGTTTACGATCAAGAAGCTTGTCAAGGTCAAGGATTCTTGCTGCTTCACGAACAGCCTTGTCGATCTGGTCCTTCGGAACTTTACGAAGCTTAAGTCCGAATGCCATGTTATCATAAACTGTCATATGAGGATACAGAGCGTAGTTCTGGAATACCATTGCGATATCACGGTCCTTAGGCTCAACATCGTTCATGACTTTGTCACCGATCTTAAGTGTACCACCGCTGATCTCCTCAAGACCTGCGATCATACGAAGTGTTGTAGATTTTCCACATCCGGATGGTCCTACGAAGATGATGAATTCTTTGTCTTCGATCTCCAGGTTGAAATCTTTAACTGCCTGGAAGCCGTTCGGATAAGTTTTATTAATGTGAGATAATGATAAACTTGCCATTGTTGTTTCCCTCCAAAATTAATATATTGTTTTACGTAATTTCCTTTGCTGGTTAACAGTATATCGAAAATGAGAGAAAAGGGCTAGAGCTGAATCTTACAAAGTTTCCGGCAGTTTCTTGTCATTCTGACGAAAAAACGAAAGGGGATTTTTCGTCATTTTGTCAAAACGACGGTTTCCTATGTACAGGTTCACGAGACATTATACGGTATTCAGGCAGAATCCTCAATATGTAAAAAAAAGTTCAAAGGAGTTATTTACAACTAACCTAAGTTGGAGTATACTAACTTATTAGATAAAAGAAAAGTTTTCTCAATAAAGGAGGGATCAGAATGCATATTGCAGAAGCCGAAACAGAAGAGAAAAAAACAGGATGCTACCGACATACAGAGATGCAGAGGGATCTTATTATAGAGAAACTGAAGGAGAAGGGGCTCCGCATTACCAGACAGAGAAAGATTCTTCTGGACATTATCCTGGAGGGAGAGTGCTCCTGTTGTAAGGAAATCTATTACAGGGCTTCCGCACTGGATCCGAAGATCGGTGTAGCTACAGTATACCGTATGGTCAATACGCTGGAATCCATCGGTGCTATCAGCCGAAAGAATATGTATCGCGTGGCATGCAGCACAAAAGGCGTCTGCACAGTAGAACTGGATGATGATACGATATGCCATCTGTCCGGACAGAAGCTTAATGAAGTGATCCTTGCAGGACTTCGGGCCTGCGGGGAGATCAGTGAACAGAATATCCGTACCCTGGCGCTGCTGCCTGTTCATGAGGTTGGGTGAGTATGGAAAAGCTATGGCACAATATAATAGGAAAGAAGAGGTTTGTACAGACTAAGAATTAGATAGATTAAACTATTAGCAAAAATTAACTGTTAGGCAAAAATAACTGAAAATTTAACGAATTGTGTTGAATTCACACAAAAAACACTGGACTTTTTTTTACAGACATTTTATAATAATGAAAATATCGGGACGGACATGAAAAATCCTCACCGGGAATCAGAAAAAAATAAAAATCATATATCAGGAGGAAATTATTATGGCAGACTTTAAATTCAAGAAATCAGGACTTTTTGCAGCAGGCGTTCTTTTCGGTACAGCAGGAATCAAGATCCTCACAAGCAAGGATGCGAAGAAGCTTTACACAGGATGCACAGCAGCCGTTTTAAGAGCTAAGGACTGCATCATGAAAACAGCTACGAATCTTCAGGAGAATGCTGAAGATATTTATGCTGAAGCTAAGGAGATCAATGAGGAAAGAGCAGCAGCTGAAGAGGCTGTAGAGGATGTTGAGACAGAAGCAGAGGAAACTGCAGATGAGGATGCATTCAAAGAAACAGCAGAAGAGACAGAAGAAGCAGCAGAAGAGACAGCTGAGTAAAGAGGCGATTTTCCGTGAAATTTTATATCAAACATGAGACAAGAGGCCGGCTTCGTATCCATCTTGCTCAGAAGAGGATGAGCTACGGGCAGGCAGATACGCTGTTGTATTATCTCGAGAATCTTGATGGAGTGGTTTCTGCCAAGGTATACGAGAGAACCTGTGACGCAGTTGTAAATTATCGGGGCAGCAGAGCTGCGGTTATCCGTGGTATCAGCGAATTTCATTATCAGGATGTAGAGGTTCCTTCACAGGTGCTGCAGAGCTCAGGGAGAGCACTGAATGCAGAATATCAGGAGAAGCTGATCTCCAAGGTGATCTGCCATTACGGAAGAAGGCTTTTTCTGCCATATCCGCTGAATGCCATTTATACAACAGCTACTTCCCTGAAATATATCTGGAAGGGAATCGATACACTTCTTCACCGTAAGATCGAGGTGCCGGTCCTGGATGCCACTGCAATTGGAGTGTCTGTATTACGTCAGGACTTTGGTACTGCAGGCTCCATCATGTTCCTGCTTGGGATCGGAGAGATCCTGGAAGAGTGGACGCACAAGAAATCCGTAGGTGATCTTGCAAGAACCATGTCCCTGAATGTTGGCAGGGTATGGCTGAAGAGAGAGGATCAGGAGATCCTGGTAGAGTCCGGAGAGGTCCAGCCGGGAGATGATGTTGTTGTACGTATGGGTACCGTAATTCCTTTTGACGGAAGTGTTACAGATGGAGAGGCTATGGTCAACCAGGCTTCTCTTACCGGTGAGTCTGTACCTGTATGCAAGAAAGAGGGCAGCGTTGCCTATGCAGGCACTGTTGTGGAGGAAGGTGAGATCACCATCCGCGTAAAGACGGTAGGTGGTTCCAGCCGCTATGACAAGATCGTTACCATGATCGAGGAGTCTGAGAAGCTGAAATCTTCTTTGGAGGGAAAGGCAGAGCATCTGGCAGATAAGCTGGTTCCCTATACTCTTGGAGGAACAGCACTTACATATCTCCTCACCAGAAATGCCACCAAGGCCCTTGCGATCCTGATGGTGGATTTCTCCTGCGCGCTTAAGCTTGCAATGCCGATCTCTGTATTGTCTGCGATCCGTGAGGCCGGTACACATAAGGCTACAGTTAAGGGCGGTAAATATCTGGAAGCAATGGCTGAGGCAGATACCATCGTATTTGATAAGACAGGAACTCTGACAAAGGCGAAGCCAACCGTTGTGGATGTGGTTCCTTTTGACAACAATGATCCGGAGGAGATGCTGCGTATCGCCGCATGTATGGAAGAGCATTTCCCACACTCCATGGCCAAGGCTGTTGTCAGTGCTGCCAGGAAGAAGCATCTGGCCCATGAGGAGATGCATTCAAAGGTTGAATATGTAGTAGCGCATGGAATTTCCACTACGATCGAAGACCATAAGGCCGTGATCGGAAGCTATCACTTTGTATTTGAAGATGAGAAATGTCTGATCCCGGAGGATGGCAAGGAGAAATTCGACAATATTCCGGAAGAGTATTCCCATCTGTATCTTGCCATTGACGGACGTCTTGCAGCCGTGATCTGTATTGAAGATCCTCTTCGTGAGGAGGCGAAAGCTTCTGTAGAAGCACTGCGCGGGGCAGGGATTTCCAAGATCGTTATGATGACAGGGGACAGTGAGCGTACAGCAGCAGCCATTGCCAGACGTGTGGGAGTGGACGAATATTATTCCGAGGTACTTCCGGAGGATAAGGCCAACTTCATCGAAAAAGAAAAGGCAGCCGGAAGAAAGGTTATCATGGTAGGTGACGGAATCAATGATTCTCCGGCACTTTCCGCAGCCAATGTCGGTATCGCCATCAGTGATGGTGCTGAAATTGCCCGGGAGATCGCAGATATTACTGTAGGTGCAGATGATCTTCAGGAGCTTGTTGTTCTGAAAGAGATCAGCAATGCACTGATGAAGCGTATCAGAAGCAATTACCGTTTTATTATTACCTTTAACGCAGGTCTTATCGCCTGTGGCGTTGCAGGTATCCTGCAGCCGACTTCATCCGCACTTCTGCATAATACCTCCACACTGGCGATCAGCCTGAAGAGTATGCAGAATCTGCTTCCATAGAAAATTTTTAACCGAAGCAAGTAAGTCCCCTGCAGGATTGCGAATATCCGCTTGACAATAAATATAAAAAGCCGGCCAGGTTATCGAAGAGATAAGAGCTTCGTACCTGGCCGGCTTTTTTAGGCTACTCAGACGTGGATCGCAGGTATCAGCCTGAAGATGTAGGTGTATGAAGTAAGTTTTATTTCTGAGGAAAGGGTTCGCTTTCCAACGTCAGTCCGTCAGTCATATGATAGCGTTTCTTTTGGGTATCCGAACGGAGAGGCCGGGTATGAAGGCTTCGGTACCTGGAGGGGCTCATATGATAAAATTTTTCGAAGGTATGTGCAAAATGCTGCCGGCTGTTGTATCCGGAAGAAAAGGCAATATCCGTAATGTGCAGAGTACTGTTGCACAGAAGAAAGGAGGCCTGTTCCATACGCTTGCGGTTGATATAGGTATTGATGGTGCAGCCGTTTTTTTCTGTAAAGAGCGCCTGCAGGTAGGATTTGTTGATCCCTGCATATGCGGAGATGGCAGGAATATCAATGTCTTCCAGATAATGCTCGTCAATATAGCAGAGCGCTTTTTTCAGATAGACGATTCCCTGGGTGCTCCGGCTGGAGCGGGCGCAGAATGCAAGCTCTGTAAGCATGCGGCTGAAAAGAAGAAAGAAGAGAAATTCTTCCTTTTGTATCTGACCGGAATTTTGTTGTAAAAAGGTGAGCAGATCCTTCAGGCTGTATCCGAAGCTGCGGGAATCCGCGCCGGAGCAGAAGCCCTGGGAGGCTTCCATAAAATTCCAGAACTGGTAAAATCCGGGATCCTTTTTCAGGAGAAGCTCCAGAGCAACCGGACTTTTTTTGGGAGTAAGGGAAAATTCCAGATTCAGGATCGAGCAGGGAAAACCATCCGGAATTTCCAGCCTGTGAGGTACATCCGGCCGGATAAAGATAAATTGCCCGGATTTCAGTGGGAATTCCGTGTCCTGTGTGCCATCCAGGCAGAAAACCCGGCAGGAACCGGAGGTGATATACATGATCTCATAGCTGGAATGTGTGTGATGCTCCATATGATAATAAGGCAGGGAGAGAGCATAAAAAGCAGAAATATGGAAATATCGGGAAGAGTCCTGGAAAATATCTGGCATGAAAAAACCTCCTGAGTATGCTGCGAAGCGGAATGTAAATATTTCAGCTGTAAATTGCGAGTCGGACAGATGCAGATATTCGATGAAATCGCCCTACATGTCTGACTGACTGTACTCTTTACTGTCAGCAAACAGTATATCACGCAAAAATAAATACGACAATATATTGCATTTTTACATTCAGGGGATGATACCTGTCACCTTATAAAAAAACAGATATTATACTGTGATCAGAATCAGAAAAACGGAGGGTATTTTCTATGAGCTATAAAAATGAAAACATGAAAACGATCGAATTACATGAGAATGGCCTGGATATCCAGTTTCGTATCCGGGAAAACGGCGTGGTAGAGCTGGCAGATTTTTCTTCACAGGAAGTAAAAAAAGCAGTCATGGAGCCGAAGGAGGATATCTGTTATCCGGCTGTTGAGATCCACAGAAGCGGAACAGGAAGCTTAAACATGCATGCCTACAAAAACAACATCAATCAGTCCTCTGTGGATTTTGTTTATGAGAACCATGAGCTGAAGGCACAGGCCGGCGGAAAAGAGCTGGAGATCGTAATGATTTCCCCGGAAAAGCTGAAGGCAGTATATCATATGCGCCTGTTTGACGGAGTGCCGGCAGTACAGACCTGGACAGAGATCATCAACGAGGGAAGCGAGGATCAGGGGCTGACCTATGTTTCTTCTTTTATGTATCAGGGAATCTCCAGAGGCGGCGAAAAGCCTTATTATAAAAAAACAGATATCTATGTGCCGTTTAACAGCTGGTGCTGTGAGGCACAGTGGCAGAAATACGATGCAGAAACGCTGAATTTAAACGGAATGGTCGTAGATGGCTTCAATCATCAGGGATATGGCCTGAACCGTTATTGTTACAGTGGAAAGGGCACCTGGTCTACCTGTGAGTATCTTCCCATGGGAATTGCCGAGGACAGAGAAACAGGGGAGACGTATATTTTCCAGATTGAAAGCTCCGGACAGTGGCTGGCAGAATATGGTTCTGCACAGGGCGGAAATCTGTATCTTGCCTTAAGCGGCGCCACAGAGCAGGAGCATGGCTGGTATAAGAATCTGAAACCGGGAGAAAGCTTTACAACCGTTCCGGCAGGGGCAGCTGTTGTAAAAGGTGGCCTGAATCCGGCAGCAGCGGCACTGACCAGATATCGGAGAAAAGTACGCAGACCGAATACGGACGATGAGAAGCTGAACGTGGTATTTAATGATTACATGAATTGCCTGATGGGAGACCCTACAACGGAGCGGGAGCTTTCCATCATTGACAAGGCAGCAGAGCTCGGATGCGAATATTACTGCCTGGATGCAGGCTGGTATGACGACGGATTCTGGTGGGACCGTGTCGGGGAATGGAAAGAAGCATCCGGAAGATTCCCCAATGGTCTGAAAGAAGTCTGCGATCATGCACACAGTAAAGGCCTGAAAATGGGACTCTGGCTGGAAATCGAGGTTATGGGAGTTGCCTGCGAACTGGCAAACAAGCTTCCGGATGACTGGTTTGTCTGCCGTCATGGAAAACGCCACATTGACAATAAACGCTATATGCTGGATTTCCGCAATCCGGAGGTACGGAAATATTGCCGTGATGTAGTAGACAGGCTGATCAATGATTACGGTGTAGAGTACTTTAAAGTGGACTATAACGTAACCATGGGATATGGAAGTGATCTGAACAGTGACAGCTGTGCAGATGCCATCCGTGAGCATTATGAATGTCTTCACCAGTGGTATGAGGAAATCTTCCGGGATCATCCGGAGCTTGTTGTGGAGAACTGCGGTTCCGGCGGACAGCGTATGGATTATGGTATGCTGAAGATCTTAAGCCTGCAGTCTACCAGTGATCAGACAGATTATCTCTACAATGCCAATATCGCTGCCAATGTAGCCAGTGCGGTAACTCCGGAGCAGGGTGGTATGTGGGTATATCCGTATGAGGATGAAGAAGAGCATGTGATCTACAATGTAGTAAATGGTATGCTTCTCCGCCCATATATCAGCGGTATGGTATGGAAGCTGGGCGAAAATTCCATGAACCGTATGAAGGAGGGAATCTCCCTGTATAAGGAGATCCGTGAGGAAGTCCGTGACGGCGTGCCGTTCTTCCCGCTTGGTTTTGGAACTCTGAAATCTGAAGTTCTTGCTTACGGAGTGAAAGCAGAGAAGAATACCTATCTTTCGGTATGGACACCGGGAACAACAGAAGCAGTGATCCCGCTGGAAAATGCAGAGCAGGTCCGCAGAGTATCCGTGATCTATCCGAAGGAAGAGATGTGCGGATATAAGATCGAAAATGGAAATCTTGTAGTGAAGATGCCACAGGAAAAAGCGGCCAGACTGTTTAAGATCGAGATGAAATAGAAAATCAGGAAAGACCGTAAGTTTGACGAAGAGGCGTGGGCAAAAATAAAAGAGCGCCGGCATTTTTACCAGAAAGCTCATCAGTCTGGATGAAGTTGCAAAGATCCCAGCTGTGTACCTGAATTATAAGAAATACAGATGGGTGAAGGATCTGACAGTGAAAAGCGAATAGAAACAGAAAACAGCAGAGCTGTATGTCCCGGGATTACAGGGAATATACAATTCTGCTGTTTTATTTTATGAGATTATCTGTTTTCCGCAAGATATTCTTCTGTAAGAGCAACCGCATCGGTGATACACTGCGGGCAGCTGCAGAGAACCTTGCCTGTCTCTACACCTTTTAATTCACGGCAGATACAGGAACCGTTTTTTTCTTTGAATTTCTGGATATAGGTGCGGAGCTTTTTGTAAGTGTCACCTTTGGAGCCGGAACCTTCCTCGGTATTTCCGCGGCTGTTGGAAAGTCCGATGATCATAGCCATACCGGAAAGAGCACCGCACATTTCCATAACACCCATTCCAAGGCCGAAGCCCTCGGCAATACGGAACATCTCGTTTTCATCGATGCCAAATTCCTGGCAGAAAGAACAGGCAACTGCCTGTGCACAGTTACAGCCATTCTCGTGTAATTTTGTAGCGTGTTCAGCTTTTGTACTCATGATTTCTTATCCTCCTGATTTCAGATCGCAAGCATATTTTTGATCGCTTCCATATAGATCAGTACTGCTTCTTCCATGCCGGAGACCAGGATAAATTCATCGGCTCCGTGGATACGGTAGTCAATTCCCTCTTTTTCAGGTCCGAAGGCTATGATGTTTTTGAGGGATTTTGCGTAAGTGCCGCCTCCGATGACCATTGGTTTGTGTTCGGTATCGCCGGTCACATCTGTGTAAGCTTTGTAAAGAGCATTTACCAGCGGAGATTCTCTTGGGAAGAATAACGGAGCAACAACCTTTATGATCTCAATACGACCGTTTTTATCTTCCAGTCTGTCCTGGCACATTTTGCGGATATCGGTCTCATTAAGAGTTACCGGAACACGGATATCGATGGTACAGGAAATGACACCGTTTTCTGTTTTTACGATTCCGTTGCATAACGTCAGATCGCCGTATTCATCTGCAAATTTCAGACCAATGCCGGAGCCGTCACATGCAGTGCCGATATGGGAGTTATAGAATTCCACAAAGTCATCTTCAAAGCCTGCTTTTGCCAGACATTCAAAGGTTACTCCTGCAGCATTGACACCGAGATGGGGAGTGCTGGCATGAGCCGGAATACCTTTGGCGTAGATGGTGAGCTCACCATTTTCTTCGGTTACCTTATATTCCTGGAGCTTCGTCCGGGAAAGTGCGGATTCCAGCTTTTCCTTCAGACCGTCCTCATCGGGAACAATGGTTGTACAGGTGTCACACATTGCATTGGATACAAAACCGCCGTTCATGGAGATAATCCGGGTGTTTTTGGAGCAGGCGATCATGGCAAGCTGACCTTTTTCACCGTGGATACACGGGAAGCTGGCATCCGGTGTGAAACCGCAGGAAAGCTCTTCTGCTACCTGATTGTAGTGATCCATACATCTGGAACCTGTTTCCTCGTTGCAGCCCATGATCAGGCGGACTCTTTTGTTCAGCTTCACGCCGTGGTTGCGGAGAAGCTTCATGGCATAGAGCGCTTCCAGGATAGGGCCTTTGTCATCAGTGGTCCCGCGGCCGTATACATGATCGTCTTCACGGGTAAGGCGGAACGGATCGTAGGTCCAGTCTCCGCCTACAGGAACGATATCCAGATGACCGGCGATGCCGACGATCTCATCGCCCTCACCCATTTCGGCATAACCGCAGTAGTTATCCAGGTTTACGGTTTTAAAGCCAAGTTCTTCGGCAATCTTCAGTCCCTCTTTCAGGGCTTTTGCAGGACCCTCACCAAATGGTTTTCCCTCGGAAGGGGTACCGAGCTGGGAGTCAATGGCAACCAGTCTGCCAAGATTTGTGAGCATTTCTTCTGATAATGCGTGGATTTCCTCTTTAATATCCATATTGATTTCCTCCTGTTTACAGCGTTCCGGAAAGTGACAGGATGGAACGCTGATGTTATGAGCTCTATTATAGCATAGATTGTAATGAATGGCAGAGTAGATTTTTACCTGTTGAAGACGTACCGATCCATTCGGCGGAAGGCTTCTTCTATGCGGGAACGGGGTGAGGCCAGATTCATTCTCAGGTGGCAGGGACCGAAAAACATCCTGCCGTCCTGGACGGCAACGCCGACATCCCAGCAGGCTTTTTCCACATCTTCGATTGTTTTGCCATGGGCAGCACACCAGTCGGTGCAGTCGACAAAGAGCATATAGGTGCCTTCCGGCCTGGAAACGTTGACACCCTTAAAGTGCCGGTCAATGTAATCACAGGCAAAGTTTACATTTCCGCTTAGTACTTCGCATAGTTCATCGGTCCATTCATAGCCTTCAGGCTGATAAGCGCCAAGCAGAGCGTGCATGGACAGAACATTCATCATATTATAATGGCTCAGACTGGACTCCTTCAAAATACGATCCCGCCACCAGCTGTTGTATACAATGTGATAGCTGCCAACAAGTCCTGCCAGATTAAAGGTTTTGGATGGAGCGTAGAAGGCCGCTGTACGCTGGCGGGCATCTTCGCTGACGGACTGGCTGGGGATATGCTTATGGCCATTCAGGATGAGGTCAGACCAGATCTCGTCTGAGATGACGTAGACATCATATTTTCGGTACAGCTCCATGGCTTTTTCCAGCTCCCGGCGTTCCCACACGCGTCCGCAGGGATTGTGTGGATTGCAGAGAATGGCAGCGTGGATCTTCTTTTCACGGAGTTGTTTTTCCATGTTTGCATAATCCATTCTCCATATGCCGTTTTCATCCCTTACCAGCGGAGAATGTACGGCCTCGTAGCCGTTGTTTTTCAGACTTTTGGTGAAGCCTATGTATGTCGGGCTGTGAATCAGGACGTTATCACCGCGGGAGCAGACGCAGTTCAGTGCACTGATAACTCCGCCCAGAACGCCATTTTCGTAGCCAATGTGTCTGGGCTTCAGACCGGTGACACCGTGGCGTGTTTCCTGCCAGCGGATGATGGCCTTATAATATTCCGGCGGGGCTTCAAAGTAACCGAAGGTAGGGTGACTGGCCCGTTCGATGATCGCCTGCTGTATGGTAGGTACAGTAGGAAAGTTCATGTCTGCTACCCACATCGGGATGGCATCGAAGCCCTCCTTCGGCGGGGCAGGAGAGAAACCATCGCCCTTCAGGCCGTCTACTGCAATGGAATCTCTGCCATGCCGGTCAATGATGGAAGTGAAGTCGTATTTCATATGAATGCTCCGTTACTGAAAACTTATAAAAAGTTATAAACTTCTATGTTTCATTCCTACTTCAACGAGTATGCTTTTGATGATATAAATATCTATCTACTCACAAGTTCTTGTACTCTCCATAGGCGTAAATTCCGGATTAACGTACCCGTACATATTTGCACTAACGTTTTAGTGTTAGCTTGCAAATCTTTCTCCATAAGCCTTGAGATTTATAGATGCCTGAAAATCTCTATCAATGACATTTCCACAATCACATTTATAAATTCTGTCAGATAATTTCAAGTCTTTTTTAATGTTTCCACAGCAACTGCAAAGCTTTGATGATGGATAAAACCGATCAGCCACAATAAGCGGAATCCCTTTATCCCTGCACTTGTGTTCAAGCTGCTTTCTAAACTCAAAAAACCCCTGATTCTGAACTGCTTTTGATAAATGTCTATTTTTCATCATTCCACTAACATTCAAATCTTCAATACAAATAAATCTTGGTTTTCGACTTACAATTTCAGATGTAGTCTGATTCAAATAGTTCTTACGGATATTTGTTAATCTGTGATTTCGTTTTAATAAAAGTTTTTCCTTTTTGATTACATTATTTGTTTTGCAGTAACTTTCTCCTTTCTTATTTTTCTCGTAAGAGCGAGAGATACTACGCTGTAATCTGCGTTTCTGTTTTTCTAGTTTCTTTACTTGCTGACTTTTATTGATGTTCTTATACTTAGCTCCATCAGAGCAAATAGCCAGATCTTTGATTCCTAGATCTATACCAATTCCATCATTATTAAGTTTTTCTATGCGATCAGGAAATTCCACACATACGCTGATCCACCAGTTCAACCCATCAAAAGATATTCTCGGATTCATGTATTTAGCATCTGTAGAAATACGACCATGCTCTGCAAGTCTTACCCAATTTAGTTTTTGTTTATTTCTTTTCCTGCTTGAAGAAAATCCTTCAAACTTAACATGAGTATTGCTGAATTGTATCTTAATATTATCCTGATAGAACTTCGGCATTGATCTCTTTTTTGACTTGAATCTTGGGAATTTCTGCAAACCTTTGAAAAAGTTCTTATAAGCAGTGCAGGCATCTTTGATTGCCTGTTTGGTTACATTATTTGAAATACTCAATAACCATGCGTATTCATCAGAATGTCTAAGCTTTGTAAATTCTTTTCTGAGTTCTGCATCTGAAATGAATTTTCCGCCTTTTTCATAGTTTTCTATTTCCCTTGCCAAAGCCCAGTTATAAGCAAATCTTGAAGCACCTGCGTACTGAAACATCTTAGTTTTCTGTACATTGTTTGGTATCAACATTGCTTTTATGGCTTTTACCATCTACTTCCTCCTGTATCAGTTCCCGGATAAGTTTCTTGGCTTTATTCGCTCGTTTTCCTTGTAATTTGCAACTGAATACTGTGATTATCTGAACCAGATCTTCAACAAGTTCCTGCTGTTCGGATTTTTCAGTATTATCAATAATCTCAATCTCACAATTATAAAGCGAAGCGATATATTCTATCAATTCAAAACCAAATCGCAATAGCCGATCTTTATATAAAACAACAACCTTTTCAACCTGATTTTGAGATATTCGCCTGATCAATTCCTGGAGTCCTTTTTTCTTATAATTAATTCCGGAACCGATATCACTTATTATCTCAAATGGCTGTCCTTTTGCCAGAAGATATGTCTTAACATTATCAATCTGTCGTTCCAGATCATCTTTCTGTTTATGGCTGGAAACGCGACAATATCCAATTGTAATGCGATTTTTAGGCTTTACATTTATTACCTGGTTGAGTTGCTCGTCAGAATAATATCTATAGCCGCTTACTGTAGTATGATGCGGATGAAGTTTTCCATTGGCATCCCAATTTCGTAATGTCTGGGCGGATACGCCTATAATTTTTGAAAATTCATGTATAGAATAATATTTACTCAAAGCATCAACTCCTTTCAATAATATTCTGCTCTAATATCTTATAAAACTCAACATGTACTTATATGATTTTATAATTTATATTTAACTGTTAATAACCTCCTGAAAAATTCTATTTGCTTCACCTTATCATATTTTGGGGGTGGCGTACATATATTAATGTAAATTATGAGACGATTTGATTTTGTGTAATTGAGTGGATGGATTGAATAGTGCGAATAATCTATAAAAGAAGTGGCGGAAATACCAGCAATGATATTTCCGCCGTTTTACAACTCCGAATATCCTATCCAGAGCTACTTTGTGTTCATAGTATAGGTTATAAAATCAAATTTTATGAAATGTAAAAAGGAACTCGTCCAGAGCCCCTTTCCTTTGAATAAGTAATAATATCTTTCTCACTCCGGAAAAAGACTTCTTTGTACTTATATGATACTGGTTCAATTACTCCTTGTCAATATTTATTTTTATCTTTGTAATGTGTTCTGTCAAAGAAATATCATCTGGCAATTCAAGAATTTTCCTTAGTTCAGCAAGTTCGTCCTGTGCCTTATTACGTTCTTCTTTTATTTTTGAAATATATTGCAATTTATCATCCATTGAGGTGGTAAATTTCGTTGCAATCACGCACCCTATGGGTTAAAAGAGATGCAGGAGCCGCGACGCCTGCATCTCTTTCATCTATAAATGTGATCTATTGCGAATGAATAGGTTTTTTATTTTGCAATAAACATAATCAGGATCAATACTTTGCTAATAATTTTTTCCAGGGTTTATAGCCTTTCATATAAGCAAAGTCTTCTTCATTTTGGAAGCCTGCAATCAGTTCTTTTTTCATTTCTTCAGCATATGGATTTTCTACATCTTGGAATTTTATATGTTTATATAATCTTGATTTCTGAAAATCACAGATTGTATCGACATTCTCCAGCAGTTGTTTTATTACCTTAAAAGTATCTTCTACATTTTGTTCTGCCACCACAACATTAAACATGGTTGCACATTCATTGTATTTTCCCATCTCAAAAATACCTGCTAATGCATACATTTTCTCGGCCAGGAATCTTGCGGATTTATGATCTTTATTGTCAAGAGCTTTTGTGATCATCATGCCAAAGGCAAGATTCAAAGTAGTATACTCTGAAAGAATTATATTTTCCAGTTTTTCATATGCTTCTTCTGTTTTTTCCTGTTCCATGTATAATTGCCCAAGTCTTAGTTTTTTCATGGGATCATAGTCGGAAAAATAGTTCAGATATTTTTCTGCCATTTCATAATTCCCTTTTCGCAAGTAGAATCCGAACAGAGAATCTGCCGCATGGTGCTGGATTTTTTCGTCCTTGTCATTTAGTGCCATTTCGTACCAGGAATTAATCTGTTCGTCGTACTTATCGGGATGCTCACACTGACCTATGATTCTTCGCGAGTCAAGCATCACCGCCACCTGCCAGATAAACATGTTGCAGTTAGGGTAATCTTTTATGATATTTACTGCCCATTGATAGGTCTTTTCGTAACCTTCTGCTGAAAACATTTTGTCCATTTCCTGAATAAGTTCTGTAATTTCAACGTCTGTCAGATTTTCATGAAAAGACAACAGGGTATCAAGGGAAATATGTAGCAGTCTTGCAATTGGTGCTAACAGTTCAATATCTGGATTGGAGTTCCCGTTCTCCCATTTATTCACCGCTGGAGTAGTTACTCCTAAGCGGTTTGCCATTTCCTCCTGGGTGAAACCAGACTCTTTTCTATATTTTTTTATCACATTTCCAATATTCATCCTAATTCTCTCCTGATTGAAATTTCAAAAGCTTTTGTGATTAAATCATAGCAGGATTGGAAATTGAACACAATTGAATTGTTGTTAAATAAAATTCATATTTTTTAACTGATGGGAAAGTTGATCGTGATCAGCAGTTGGTTTTTTGGGCATATCCTAACAAAAGGAATCATGGAGACTGTGTTTTACGATACTTTGTATGTTTCCCTGGTCACCAATTAATTAATTATGCATACTCTAACAGAAGAAGTCTGTAAAGGAGTATCTGCATGAAAAATAAAAAATGGATTGCACTGGCGGCAGCAGTTGTGCTGGCGGTGACGGCACTGCCAATGGGAGTATTTGCTGCGAAGAAAGACAGCACAGAAGAGAAGCTTACAAAGGTTACACTGAATGAAGTCGCACATTCAATCTTTTACGCACCGCAGTATGTGGCGATTGAGGAGGGATATTTTGCGGAGAAAGGTCTGGATCTGACACTGGTGACGGGATTCGGAGCAGATAAAACGATGACTGCTGTGATTTCCGGTGAGGCAGATATTGGATTTATGGGCGCAGAGGCATCTGTTTATGCTTATCAGGAAGGCGCCACGGATCCTGTCGTAAATTTTGCACAGTTAACCCAGCGTGCGGGGAATTTTCTAGTGGCAAGAGAAGAGATGCCTGATTTCAAATGGGAGGATCTGAAAGGAGAGAAGGTTCTTGGCGGTCGTAAGGGCGGAATGCCGGAAATGGTATTTGAATATATACTGAAGAAAAACGGCATGGATCCGCAAAAGGATCTGACCATCGACCAGAGCATTGATTTCGGTTCCACAGCAGCAGCTTTTACCAGTGATGATTCCGCGGCATATACAGTAGAATTTGAACCATCTGCGACCATTCTGGAAAAAGAAGGAGCGGGCTATGTAGTGGCATCTCTCGGAGAGGCATCCGGATATGTACCATATACATCCTACAGTACAAAAGCAAGCTACATGAAAGAAAACCCTGAGATCATCCAGAAATTTACCGATGCACTTCAGAAGGGAATGGACTATGTGCAGAGTCATACGCCGGAGGAAATCGCAGAAGTGATCGCACCGCAGTTCAAGGAAACAGATCTTGAAACCATCACTGCCATTGTAAAACGTTATTATGACCAGGACACCTGGAAAGAAAATCTTATCTTCGAAAAAGACAGCTTTGAGCTTCTGCAGGATATCCTGGAAGATGCAGGTGAGCTGACGGATCGTACAGCGTATGAAAATCTGGTGCAGACAGAGTATGCACAGAAAGCATGTGAAAATTAAAAAATAGTTTAGAAAGTTTAAAAAAACATGGGAAAAACCTGCGGCATTTATCCAATGCGTCGTAAAACCCCTTGTTTCAGCTATGGGGATATAAGACGCGTCCATCGAATTTATGCAAGTAATTGAAGATGGACAAAATAGTAATTGTATTAACTAATAAACC